>JBBRUI010000057.1:0-17389 GCA_038247945.1 Bacteroidota bacterium
AAGGATCGCTCGGCTCGCCGTATGCAATCCGCAATCCGTACGAATTGGATGAGAACCAGGCAGAGCCTCTGCTTGGACTTGATGCGAAGACAGAGTTCAAGGCATTTGTCGAAGCTGCGCATGCAATGGGTTTCCGCGTTGTGGTTGAGTTTGTATTTCGCACGGCGGCGAAAGATGCCGATTGGGTGAAGGAGCATCCGGAGTGGATGTATTGGATTAAAGATGAAGTTCCGTTGCGCCGCGCCGGCCATCAGGACGAGTCATCGTACGGCTCACCGGTCTTTACGCGGCACGAGCTTGATCAGATTCACCATCAGGTGCGTGAACATAAGTTTGATACTTTGACTCCGCCGCATCAGAGTTACAGGGATTTCTTTACGCCGCCTCCGCATGCTGACTTTGTGAACAAAGAAGACGGCCGTTACGTGGGCGTTCTGCCCGGTGAACAACGTGTGAAAATTCCCGGAGCGTTTGCGGACTGGCCGCCGGATGATAACCAGCCGCCGTGGGGCGATGTAACATACCTGCGCATGTACGAGCATCCCGATTTCAATTACATCGCATACAACACAATCCGCATGTATGACACGCGGCTTGCCCAGCCGCAGTTTGTCAATCGTCCGCTCTGGGATCGAATCATCGGAATCATTCCCTACTATCAGCGAGAGTTTCATATCGATGGCGTGATGATCGATATGGGGCATGCCTTGCCGATGGGGTTGAAATCAGAGATGGTACGCGTTGCCCGTGAGAACGATCCGGACTTTGCGTTCTGGGATGAGAACTTTTCCATCTCACGACGAAGCAGGGAGGAAGGGTACAACGCAGTGTTTGGATTTTTGTGGATCGATGAACATCACCCGGCAAAGATCCGGGCGTTCTGCCATCGGGCTTCAAAGGAGGGATTTGCTATCCCATATTTCGGAACGCCGGAGAACCATAACACGCCGCGAACGGCGTCCCGTCCGGGTGGACTTGCGTATTCGAAGTGGGCGATTGTTGTAAACAGCTTCCTTCCCGCAATACCATTCATCCATTCCGGATATGAGCTGGGCGAAACCTATCCGATCAACACCGGGCTTGATTTTACTCCCGACCAGCTCAAGGGATTACCTTCAGAAAAACTTCCGCTCTTCAGCGAATACGGTTATGACTGGTTCAGCAAGAACCAGATTGTGGCGTGGATAAAGAAAGTGCTGGAGGTTCGCAACACGTATAAAAAGATTATTGTAAACGACCGTCCCGACTCTTTCGTTATGCTGTGCGATCCGAACGAACATGTTCTTGCGTTCGCCAGAGTTTCTCCGTCGCCGAAGAAACGGATTGCAGTTGTAACGAACATGAACTATCATGCTTCTGCGGAAAGCGCTGTCGTGCTGGATGGCTCACCCAAGCGCGTAGTCGATTTGCTCAGTTCAAAAAAGTTTTCCGTGCCGGATGGTCATCTCCGGACAACTCTCCAGCCCGGGCAATGCCTTGTGTTTGAATATTAATCCCGATGAACAAACTGCTTTTTAGAAGCAAACCCAACGTCATGCTGAGCGGAGTCGAAGCATGTTCTGCGCACCGTATGTCCCGCTTTACGAGATGGCGCAGAAGGTGCATGACACGAGGTTACTTTGATTGGCTGTACGCTGTCGGCCAAGTTCTTTGCGCGGCTTTTCTCCTTTCAATTCTCATTATCGGATGCAAGAAGCCGCCCGATGAAAACCACATTGTCATCTGGCACCAAATGCGTGTTGATGAGCGCGTGATTCTTGATGCACAGCTCAGGAAGTTCGAAGCGGCAAATCCGGGTCTCAAGGTCGAAACAATCTATAAGGAAACTGAAGAGCTTCGTTCCGGTTTTATTGTTGCAGCGATTGCAGGACAGGGTCCCGATCTTGTCTACGGTCCGTCCGATCAGGTTGGTCCTTTTGAGGTGATGGGTATAATTTCGCCACTCGAGGATCTTTTTGAAAAAGAATATCTTCAGAAGTTTATTCCGCAAGCCCTGACCTATTACAAAGGTCATCTCTATCAGATTGCTGACAAGCTCGGTAATCATCTGACACTTGTCTACAACAAGGCGCTGCTTACAACACCACCGCAGACTGATCAGGAGTTGATTGAGATTGGGAAGAGATTAACGATTGACAGCAATGGCGACGGTCGTCCCGACCAGTACGGCTTGTGCTGGAATTATACCGAGCCATTCTTCTTTATTCCGTTCATGACAGGCTTTGGCGGTTGGGTGATGACCGACGAGGGTGTGCCGACACTTAACTCTCCGGGAACAATCAACGGTTTGAAGTTCGTCCGGGATTTGCGGGACAAGTATAAGATCATTCCGAACGAATCGGATTACAACATTGCGGATGCATTGTTCAAAGACGGCAAGAGTGCAATGATCATCAACGGTGACTGGTCATGGGCGGGATACAAGAAGGCGGGCATTGACATCGGCGTCGCTCCGTTACCAAAAATCCTGAGCACGGGTTTATGGTCTGCCCCGATGATTTCCCCAAAGGGTTTTTCTCTGAATGCAAATGTGCCGGAGGAAAAGCGCTCACGAGTTATTCAACTACTGAAATTTCTGATGCAGCCTGATATGCAATTAGAAACGGCCAGAGAATTGAACACAATGCCGACACGTGTTGAGGCAGTGAATTCCGAATTCGTCCAGAACAATGATATCCTTAAGAACTCCGCATTGCAGATTCAACGGGGACGTCCCATGCCAGTAGTTCCGGAGCTACGAGCGATCTGGGATTCGATGCGACCGAGTTATCAGGCAGTGTTGGGCGGAGCGAAGACTCCTGAAATTGCGGCAAGGGAAATGCAGGAACTCGCACTGCGCAAAATTTTGGAGATGAATGAGTGAAGTTTCTCAACCCTGAGCGGAGCGAAGGGTCTGAATTGTTAATCAACAGGTACACATCAATTTGAGAGTGAGACCCTTCGTCCCTGAAAAGCGGGACTTCAGGGTTTAGTCGTATGAACCGAGCCCAACAAAAAATCTTTATCGCTTTCCTCGTCGTTCCGTCATTTCTGATTCTGTTTGCGGTCGTCTTCTATCCGTTTGTCTACAACGTGGTGATTTCATTTTCGAACATGAATCTCCGCCACATCAAGGATTGGTCGCTCATTGGTCCGCAACAGTATATCAAAGTGTTCACGGAGCCGACGCAGCCGGATTTCTACATGGTATTTTTCAAGACCATCATCTGGACTGTCGTCAATCTGACTTTCCATGTTGTGCTCGGCGTGTTTCTTGCGTTGCTGTTGCATCAAAAAGATATAAAAGCAAAGCCAATCTTCAGAACCCTTTTGATTCTTCCGTGGGCGATTCCGCAATACATTGTCGCGCTCACGTGGAGAGGAATGTTTAACTACGAGTACGGGTCAATCAATCTTATTCTCACCAAATATCTAAGCCTGCCGGCCGTTGAATGGCTGAAGAGTCCGACTGAAGCGTTCATCGCCTGCATACTGACAAACGTCTGGCTTGGTTTTCCGTTCATGATGGTGATTGCGCTCGGCGCGCTGCAAAGTATACCCGGCGAGTTATACGAAGCTGCAGATATTGACGGAGCCTCATGGCACCACAAGCTGTTTAACATTACCCTGCCGCTAATTCGTCCGGTTATGATTCCTGCGATTACGCTTGGTACGGTCTGGACATTCAACAATCTGAACATTGTCTGGCTGGTGAGCAATGCCGGGGAACCATCTGACCAGACGCATATCCTTGTTTCATTTGTCTACAAGGCTGCGTTCAACTTGTATCGTTATGGCTATGCCGCTGCGCTCTCGATGGTTATCTTTGCGATACTTCTCGGGTTCAGTTTGATTTTTATGCGAACGACGAAAGCGACTGAGGCGGCGTACTAGAGGCGTGGACGGAAACCCATCGTTAGAAATTTACCGCCAAGGCACCAAGACGCCAAGTCTTCATTTGGGAAAAAGCGCTTCGTGGTACATATTTCAAAAAGCTTGGTGCCTTGGAGCCTTGGTGGTTTTCTTTATCGGGGCTTTTCAACTGGGGTTATAGACACAATTCAATGAAGTAGTGGAATGATGGAGTAATGAAATATCAAACTAAAAGGAAGATGAACTCGAAAACCAAAAGGATACTCAGACTTGGAGCGACGTATGCGATCCTGATTTTGTTTTGTGGGATTGCAATCTACCCGATCCTTCAAGTCGTGACAATTTCTCTTCGTCCCGCCGACCGGCTGCTTTCAACATCGCTGGAAATAATTCCGGCGGGCGCCACCATGAACAACTATGTCCGCCTGTTCACGGACCAGCCATTCCTGATCTGGTTGCGTAACAGTCTGCTCGTTTCCGCTGTTGTGACGATTACGGGCGTTGTGCTGGCGGCGATGACGGGGTATGCGTTTTCCAGATTTAATTTCATCGGCAAGAAAGCAGGCTTGCTCAGTCTGTTGACGACGCAAATGTTCCCCGCGACAATGTTGTTGCTGCCTCTTTACATCATGCTGATCAAACTCGGACTCATCAACACGTATCTCGGCATTATTATTATCTACACCGCGACCGCGCTGCCGTTCACAATCTGGACGATGAAGGGCTATTACGATACGATTCCGATAAGTCTGGAAGAAGCGGCACGTATCGACGGATGTAACCAGTTCCAGGCGTTCTACAAAATAATTTTGCCCCTTGCCGCTCCGGCGCTCGTCATCACGGCATTGTTCTCTTTCATGACCGCATGGGCTGAGTATCTTGTTGCAGCACAGATCCTGCAAGACTCAAATCTCTGGACTTTGCCACTCGGGTTGAAATCATTCGAGTCGAACATGAGTACGGAGTGGGGATTGTATGGCGCTTCGTCCATCATCGTGACGATTCCGGTAGTTGCGCTCTTTCTCGGGTTGAGTAAATATTTGGTTTCTGGTTTGACGCTGGGTAGTGTTAAAGGGTGACAGGTGTTGATCTGTTGTTGCATCCGAAGTTCTTCAAGAGTAGATTGCATTAGTAAATTATCGAAAGGGCTGCTTATGACAATAGCACGAGTCCATCTCCATGGCAACAGACAGTCTGTGGAATTGCCGGAAGGTTTTCGAATTGACGACAGTGAAGTCTATGTGAAGAAAGTTGGCAACGCAATCGTTCTACTCTCAAAAACAAATCCTTGGCAGTCATTGGTAGGAAGCTTGAACTTGTTTTCTGGTGACTTTATGGAACAGAGAGAACAGCCAGGCCAGACAGAGAGAGAGAGTCTGGATTGATGACGCATTTGCTTGATACAAACACGTGCATTTTTCTTATCAAGCAAAATCTCACGCGAGTTCTTGACAATCTCGAAAAACATTCCCTCTCAGAGATCGGCATTTCGATGATAACGGTAGCGGAATTGGAATACGGGGTAGAAAAGAGTCAGCAGAAAGAGAGGAATCGTCAAGCTCTCGAGAGGTTCTTGTTGCCATTGGAATTGGTTGAGTTTGACAGAGCAGCATCGCAGCAGTACGGAGAGATTAGAGCAGAACTCCAGCGCATCGGGCAGCCAATCGGGTTGATGGACATGTTGATTGCTGCTCACGCGCGAAGTCTCGGTGTAACATTAGTGTCAAACAATCTTCGCGAGTTCTTGCGGGTTTCAGGACTTAAGGTTGAAGATTGGACAGAGTAGATTACTTTCCTTTCACAAGCAGCACATCATACACATTCGGATCATCCGCACTTTTCTTTCCTCCGCCATGCCATTCTCCCGCTTCTTTCTTCACACTTCTGAACTCCCCGATGCCCGCTCCGCCGTGGTCATCCTGCGCGCCAACCAGCACGGTAAACCTCCACGACTTCGAAGGTACACCAAGATAGGAGAGCGGAATTGCAAAACTTATTGTGCCGGCATCCGCGTCTCCGAGCGGATTTGCCACATCGGCTTCCGTCGGGATATATGCCGCGAGGATATTGCCATTCTTGTCTTCAAGCCGAACTCCGCCTCCGACAAGCAGCAACTTTTCATACGCGTACTCCTCAGTCAAGAGAAAATTTGCGTTCTGCCCGACGAGCCGCTTTCCTGAATTCTTGATTCCATCTTCGTCGACTGCTATGGCAATGTACGTTAGTTGAAACCCGTACTCAGGATGCCAGCCCGGATTTGACAATGCGCGGAACTTCAGATTGAAGTAGGCGTTCTGCTTGTCTGCAAAAACCTTAAACCCAAGCAAGTCCAGAGACCCATTCTTTAGGAGAGCATTGAGAGGGTACGTGAATGCTCCTGTTCCTTTGTCATCGTTGGCCGGATCGAGTTCGTCGCATATAATTCTACCCGATGTACTTGTAGATTTGATTGTCCGATGTGAGAGGAGCGGATACGCCGGTCCCTGCATTGACTGGAGTTGACCGCGAAGCTTTGGCTCCGCAAGACGCATGAACCCACCTTTGGGTCGCGAGTTTTTGAAATATTGTGTGGTTAAAGTGTTCTCACTAATTCCATCTATTAGCAGAGTTGAAGATGTATTCCTCATGGATAGCCTCGCTACTGATTGCGCTGGAAGGCGGAAGGAAGTGGAGCTTCGGTCTCCCTTAGGAAGTGGAAGAATTACTTCAGCTGTGCCACCCTTGCGAAGGTTCGCGCCGTTGATTTGGACTGTTGTGGTTCTTTCAGTTCGTTCGATCTCAATCGGAAGAGACCTCCCGTTGAGATTGATCGTCGCCTTGACGTTGCCGAACGAGCGGGGAAGGCTTGGGCGGAGCACAAGATGATGGTGGAGAAGGTCTACTCTGATTCCCAGATAATCATCGTAGAAATTGCGGATGAACTCCCCAAGGTTCCATGCCTGCGAGAAGGTTCCGGAAAGCCGCGGCTCTCTTTCGCCGGGTCGCGCAATTGCATCGATGAGTTCTGACTGAGTTCCGACGGCACCGCGATCGAGTATCTGATGCACGGAGTTTTCCGTTACTTGTGCAGCAAGCTCTTGTGTGCCCGCGTTGCAGAGTTCAGAAATCACTGCCCCTTGCACCCACGTCCACACGGTTCCGTTATGATATGCAGCGTCCTTCGGATAATACCGGTCGTGTTGGTGATAGGGATGAAAGTTGTCATCATTCTGAGACAGCGATGCAACCCCATAGTGATAGGTGAGATCGTTGACGACCGAGCGAAGCACGCTTGCCCGGGTTCCTTCATCCAGAAGCGATGATGTAAAAATCTGGTTTGGCCGAAGTTGCTTGTCCGCGGAACCGTCTTTGTTGAGATGGTCGACGACACGTCCGTTTCTGATAAAGTGTCTTGTAAAATTCTTCTTCAGCGTTTCCAGTTGCTGACTCCACGAACGGTTGGATTTCACATCTCCAAGTCTCAATGCGAACCAGACTCCTGCCTCAAGCTGTTGCGCCCACAACGCCTGAATATCATTCGCCCGGTTCCCTCGCGCACTCCACGGCCCGTCAGGCCCAACAGCGTCCATCCATGTTTCCGCATCGCCGTGCGTCAGGAATCCCAGAGAGTCGCAATGGTAACGCAGTGTTCCCTCAATCGACCGGCGAATGGTTGGATACATCTCACTGACAAACGTGGTATCGCCTGAACGCTCCACATATTCTTTCGCCATCATAACAAATCGCGGGGTGCCGTCGGCGGTGTTGTATGCCTTCTCGGTCGTGGTGACGATGTTTGGGATTCTTCCATAGTCGGTCGAGGTGGAATCGGTTTGTTGATACGCTGTGAAACTTTTCAGGATATGCTTCGCTTCAGTGAACCGCCCCTGTACAAGAGTTGCACCGGGAAGAGAAATAAATGTATCACGTCCCCAATAGTTGTTGAACCACGGCAAACCTGCAAAGATACCTTTCGTTACCTGATTCATCGTCAACGCATCGAGCGAAAGCTTTGCCCACGCCAGCGCCTTGTCGAAGCGTTGGTTGTCCGTTTGCACGAAAGTTTCCCGCAGCAATGTTTCCATTCTTGTTCTTCGTGCCCGATGATATTCTCCTTTGTGAAGAAGATAATTTTCCGCATTCGCTTTTGTCGCTTCCTGAGTTTCACCCACACAAAAAACAATCGTATGTGCCGGTGCTTTTCTTCCCACCATCATCAAAGGAGAAAACTGCGTTTTCTGTTTACGGTCTTTCAGTTGTGGAAGAAATCCTTCTCCGCTGACCGCCAACCACACGGGATAATTTTCCTTTTCTGTTTTTGAGAGATGATTCTTTCGGGCGATGAGCGCTCCCTCGGGGCTCAGCTTCATTTCAAATTGATCGGAAGTACTTCCGTCGGAAAAGTAGGGAATGATGTCCACGTGAACAGACTCCGGGGAAGAAACCGTGATGGAAAAAATGGAAAGACTATCCGCCATGCGAAACTCTTCGACAACACCATTCGCGTAGATTCGTTTCAGGTAATCGGGATACACAACCGAGCGGGCGGATTTACGATCCAGTTTCTTCTCATCCACCCAAATTTCATAGTCGTCAAGGAATTCATGGCCGAACACGTTGAAGCCTTGCCAGCCGCTCCGATTATCGGCGTTTGTCTCCCCGTAATAAAACGCCGTCTCTTTGTTGGTGAACGAAAACTCGCGCGAAACGCCTTTGACTTCAATCCCCAGATCTTCGACGAGAGATTGTGAATGGGAGGGACAGGGGAGAAGAAACAGCGTCAGGACGAGGCAAGCGAAAAAGCATTTTGTCATCGTTTGCCCCAAAAGTATTCGAGAATATGGCTTAACCGCGAGCGCCAGTTCACCCAATTGTGCGCTTCGGGATGCTCTTCGTAATGCACAGCGTAGCCTTTACGTTCCAGCACATCCTTCATCTTCAACGCTTTCTCTTGCGCGTCGCGAATGGTTCCGGTGTCGATGTAAAAGCGCAGATTCTTTTTCGGACTCCGCTCGACCATCGTAATCATCGTATCATTCCTCCACCAATAGGAAGGTGATTGAGCCGCAACCAATCCAAAGACATCGGGACGCGTGAAAGCAGCGTAGGTGGAAATTAGTGCGCCAAGAGAAGCGCCCATGATTGCCGTTCGCTCAGCACGTAAATCCGTTCTGTATTTTTTTGCCACGAGCGCCCGGACTTCGTTCACCAGAAACGCAACGAAGGTGTCGCTCATCGTGTAATCGAACATTCGTTTGCTCGTCCTTATGTCGCGTACGTCGGTACGCGGGTCAACGAACACTGCAACGATCGGCTCAATTCTTTTTTCGCCGATCAGATTGTCCAGCACGTTCAGCATCAGCGCGAGAGTGATATACTCGCCGCCGTCGGTAACATAGAGAGTTGGGTATTGTTTGCGCGAAGATTGTTTGTATCCCGGCGGGAGATAAACAAAAACCGGATGGGTTCGCTGCAGCAGCTTGCTCTTGATCCTCAAAGAATCAATTCTACCGTGAGGAATTTCAGCGCGATACTCGATCTCCGTCGGTGGTTTGTACAACGGCATCCAGATTTCAGAATTTGCGCCGTACCCGCCAATCGCCTGCTGCCGGTTAAGCGGATCGAGAATCCAGGTTGAATCAACGGCGAGTTTGTATTCAAACCGCGCAGCGGGATGAAGGGATTTCGCGAGATACAATAAATTTGTTTTCGGGATTCTCGTCAGCGTGTCCTCTTTGGGATTCCATCCATTCAAATCTCCGGGAACGGCAACACGCCGGACGTTGCCGAAGTACAGAAAATAAATTGTAGAATCCTCAATCACTGCGCGACCGTGGTTGCGTACTTTGGCCATGTATTCTTCCGCAAACTGGTTTCTTGCAGATGAATCTCTAACGGACTCAAGCTGTTTCAAAAAGTCAGTGAAGCGGATCCCCGTAGCTTCCGTCGAACTTCTCGCGTCGAGACTTTGCGTGCGTGCAATCGTGCTTGCGGTGAGCAACGCGGCTGCGCTGATGCACTTCAGTTGAGCAGAGGAAAAAGGAAACTTCAAATCAATCACCTTGGGGGAAAGAACCAGCGAAGTATGTTTGGAAGTTCTGTGCGCCATCGGCTCCAACTATGTCCGTCATGAAACTCGCGATAACGGAATTGATATTGTTTCTGCTCGAGCATCTTACTAAACCGCCGGTTCGCTCCAAGAAAATCAGATTCAGTTTGTGGCACAATGCCGCCGCCAATATTTTTTTCGTACGATCCGACGCCCAAATATACTCGCAATGGCTTGGCGAGAGCTTGACGAAAAAGGCGGGCGAGAGTGTCGTTCCTGAACGAGACAAACCCCGATTGGCTCGCGACGTTACCTACGAGAGTCGGATTATTGAATGCAATATACAGTGAAATCAATCCGCCATACGACGCACCGATGGCGAGGCGGCTTGCCGCCTTCTGATCCGTACGATACTTTTTGTCGATGAACGGTATAAGCTCTGTCGTAAAGAATGTTTCATAGGACTTGCTCGCACCGTATTCCGTGGTGCGGTTTCGCTTTGGTTCAGTCGGCGGGACGATGAACACTCCAATGACCGGAGAAATAACATTTGCAATGATGAGATTATCCAGAATCGTCCGCGCTTTTGCAAAGTTGATATAGTCGCTTCCATCCTGGAAGTATGCAACCGGGTAGGAAAGTTTCGAGCCATCATAGCCGGGCGGGAGATAAACAAAAACCTTATGCTCATAGTCCAGAATTTTGCTCGGAACCGTCAGCGTGTTGAGGTTGCCCCTGCGTATGTTCTTTTGCTCCTCAAGTTCAGCAGCCGGAACGAAATCGGGCATCGCAAGTTCTGAATGATCGCCATATCCGCTTGGGACAATTTTTTGGTTGTGGGGATCGAGAACTTCCTTGCTGCCTCCCACAATGAATTTATAGTCGAGACGCGCATCGGGTTCAAACGAAAGTTTCAGGTACCAGAGATCCGATTCCGGCAAATTCCGCAACGGCATACGGAACGTCCAACTCGTGAAATCGCCGAGGACTTTCACAGAGTCTTTGCCGCGATAGAGAAACGTAACTTCAGTTTTATCGTCTTCGATGTACGGAATCCCGCGGCGCAACGCAGTCCGCCAAAAATCCCCCAGAAGCGAATCCCGTTCACCCGGAAATATCGTCGACGTGTATTCTTTCAAGAACTGGTCAAATGGTTTGTCCGCTGCACTGCCTGCGAACGGTAGTATGCCGACTGTAAAAGCAAGGACAAGAAGTTTTACGCTCATCAAATTCCGGATTGAATGATTCTTGAAATCAATATACAAACAGCATGAGGGGAATTCAATTATTGCTTTTCACTTGATGGTTGGATAAGTTTCTTTTGCTATGGATTCAATCCTCCTCAGGCCTCACGTCGATATTACATTCCAGGCAAATCATGTTTATTGACTCACACGCCCACATAACTTCGTCGCAGTTTGATTCCGACCGTGAAGAGGTCTTGAAACGTGCAGAAGGCGCGGGCGTCCATTTCATTATCAACCCCGGCACCAATCTCGAAGACAGCATCCGGGCGGTTGAACTTGCAGAGAAGCACGACAACGTCTATGCATGCGTTGGCTTTCATCCCCACGATGCAAAGAAAGCGGATGAGAAGTCTATGCTTGAAATTGAGAAGTTGAGCGAACATCCCAAAGTTGTAGCGATAGGGGAGATTGGTCTGGACTTCCACTACGATTTCTCGCCGCGGGATGTTCAGGCGGAAGTGTTCAAAGCGCAGATTGGAATTGCACAGCGCCAAAATCTTCCCATCGTTATTCATACCCGCGAATCGAACGAAGAGACGATTGCCATCGTCGAGGAGGCCGTAAACTCCGCGCCCGGCTGGCGTGGACATCCGCCGACTCCGCACAGCCGCTCAGCAGTACCGAAGGGCGTCTTCCATTGTTTTTCGGGAGATGTACCAATGGCACGGAAAGTCATCGGCATGGGATTTTATGTTTCGTTGCCGGGAGTTGTGACGTTTAAGAATGCGGGATTCGCGACGCACGTCGGCGCGCAGGTTCCGTGCGAACATCTTCTTCTGGAAACCGACAGCCCGTATCTCGCTCCGGTTCCGCATCGGGGCAAACGCAACGAGCCTGCAAACATCCCGTTAATCGCGGAGAAGATCGCGGCGTTGCAAGGGCTATCGCCGGAGGACATTGCGCGCACGACCACGTACAATGTATTTCGCTTGTTCGGCATCGGCAAACGCGGTGAGCCAAGGTTTACGTACACGTTGCGTAATTCTCTCTATGTGAACCTGACAAACCGGTGCAATGCCGATTGTGTGTTCTGCGACAGAAAGGGAGAAGCAGTCGTCAAAGGGCATAACCTACGGATTGAACGTGAACCCGCGGCGCAAGAAGTTATCGATGAAATTGGTGACCCGAAAAAGTTTGAGGAGATTGTATTCTGTGGATACGGCGAGCCGACAATCCGGCTTGATGCGATGAAAGAAATCGCCCGCTGGGTGAAAGCTCATGGCGGCAAGACCAGACTGAACACGGACGGACATGGCAATCTCATCAACAAAAAAAATATTGTGCCCGAACTTGCAGGCGTTATTGATGCCGTTTCCATCAGTCTCAATTCTCCAGACCCTCAGCAGTATGGAGAGTTGATGCGAATTGACGGCCCGCTGTTCTTCACAGCGATGGTGGAGTTCGCAAAAGAAGCCGTAAAGTTTCTGCCGAAAGTCTCGATGACGGTTGTCGATCTCGATGGTATTGACAAAGAAAAAGCCCGTCGCCTCGTGGAGGAAGAAATCGGCGCAACATTTCAGACCCGTCCCCATTTCTAAGCAGATCGCATTTCGATTTCGATGAGTTTCCGGAAAATTCTTTTTCTTGCCGAAGGCCAGCTCGGCGATTTGTTGCTGCTCACTCCCGCGTTGCGGGCTGTCAAGGAATCATTTCCTTCTTCCTCGGTTTCTGTTCTGGTGGTCGAGCGGCGAAATCCTGACAAATCAAAAACGAAATGGTTTTCAGATTTGACTGCGACCGCGGCGGAGCGTGCAATTTCTCCCCTCTCAACGAACACCAATGTCGACGAGCTGCTTGTTATCAACCGACAGACGCTTCGCTCGCTGAAGGGACTCGCAAGAGTCAAGGCGGAACTCGATATCGTAAGGTTTCTTCGGCGACAAAAGTTCGATACCGTCATCTGCACGTTTCCCGAAGATCGGTTTGCGGAATGGGCTTTTGCATCCGGTGCACGTATGCGTGTCGGACAGCGAAAGCAAAATCTGCATTGGTTGTTAACGCATACGCCTGCCATTGAGAAAGCTGAAAAGGGGGTGCTTGAATATTATTGCGATTTGGTGCGAGCAATCGGCGCTCAAGTCCAATCCATGCACACCGAATATAATATTCCTCCGTCTTCAGTAGGATGGGCTGATAACTTCTTGAAGGCCAACAACATTTCAACGTCACAGAAGCTTGTTGCCGTCCATCCGGGAGCAACCGGGAATTACAAAATCTGGCCACCCGAGCGTTACGCCGCATTAATGGAGTTTCTGTTATCCGTGCCGGAGACGAAAGTTCTTCTGCTCGTCCGTGACTTTGATCTGCCGATTATCTCTGCGATTAAGAGAAATCTTCGGTCCGCGGTCATTGAAATTGAAACCGGTGATAACGTCGGCAACCTTGCAGCTATTCTCCGTCGTTGCGTTTTGTGCATCTCAAACGATTCGGGTCCGCGTCATCTTGCGATTGCCGTGGGAACGCGCTCGCTGGCTTTTTTCCGGCAGCACCACGACAGAGAATGGGGAGTGTATGAAGAGAATGATCGCGTAATGACGCTGAAGAGTTCGCAACCATGTCCGGTGTGTCCGCCCGGCATTTGCATGGATAAGATTCCTCCGGATGAGATGTTTTCGTCTTACTGCATGCGGATTGTAGGGGTTGACGAATCGATTGCATGCGCAGAAGGAATTATACACCGGTCGGAGTAAAGACAATGGGCCTCCTCTACCAACAAACCTTGTGGACCTTCGTGTCGTTGTGTCTTGGTGCCAAGGTTGTTTTTCCTCTTAGAATTGGAAATCTTCAATAAAATCCACCTTGCCTCTGGGGAAAAGAAAAACTATATTTTCCCAGTTCTTCCTCTCTGATTCAGCCGTTATATAATTCTCCACACCAAGGCGCACTGGAACCTGAATACATTTAGGATTATTCTGTCGGCCTTCTTCATAGATTTCAAAACATCTCAGCATGAAATTCAATCTCTCTTTTTTGACTTTATTTCTTCCGTCAATTCTGCTCGCGCAACCGCTATCAGAAAAAACACTGCAGGCTATCCTCAAAGCTCAGGACCTGCGCGATGCGACCACGCTTGCAACATTTCTCTGGGATACGAATCCGCAAATACGTGCCCGCGCAGCATTCGCATGTGCATCGGTTCAGGACACGTCACACATTGAACGGCTTCTTCAACTTCTTTCGGATAAAGACGACAGTGTGCGAACCGCGGCGGCGTTTGCTTTGGGACAATTGAATTCCGTGGTTGATTCAACGCGCCGAGCTGCTGTAGCCAAGTCCCTTGTCGATCGCATGGAAAATGAACTTTATTCTCCAACCCTTCTTCGTATCATCGAAGCTCTCGGAAAAGTCGGCGACGAAGCAAGCCTGAATGCCCTTGTTGCCGCCGGTGAACGCTCGCAATCGAACGATGTGAAATCCGAAATTGCTTTGTCGGTTGGCCGCTATGCCTATCGGGTAATAAAAAGCGACTCGAGTGCGATGTACGCGATTAGTTTGCTTTCGCCTTCGTTTAACGGGGAGCGTTGGAAGGCTGCGTATGCGCTTATGCGAATCGGGAGCGCCGATCTTCTTCGCAAGGGAGAAGAACAAATCATCAGCGCTGCGTCGCAGGAAGATCCACGCGTGAGGATGTGGGTTGCTGCTGCACTCGGACGGCTCGTCTCCTCGCGGACTGCTGTGAATGCCCTGCTTTCCCTTTCTCTCGCTGATGTTGATTGGCGAGTGCGTGTGAACGCGATTAAATCATTGGGGAGAGTTGATACGTCCGGTCACCTTCGGGTTCTTCCGGCCCTTCTGAGAATTATTCCTGATTCCAATCTGCATGTCTCGCTCACGGCAATTGCGACGGCAGGAGAGATGAAGTTGGTCACCTCTCCTTTTGGAACAGAATTTCGCAAGACGCTTGTGGAAATTCTGAACACGAATTACTCTGAGCGTCAGAAAAGGGAAGCGGCGATTGTGTTGGGGAGAATTTTTGGCGCAGATGCGTTTCCCATTCTTTCCGATCAATTCCGAAACGGCCATCTCACAAAATCCGACTTCACGGGTGCACTCGCTTACACTCCGACACGCGACGCGCTTCAAAATCTGATCGGTTTCAGTAAAGAGGGAAACTACGGGGTTCAACGTGAGGCGTTAGAGTCCCTTCTGAGCTGCATAAAACTTTTCGAGAAGGATTCTGCTGTAACTGAAACTGCAAGGCCTGCATTCATCGCAGGACTGGAATCCGGTGACATGGCTGTAGTTGCTGTTGCCGCCGGGGCGTTAACGGATTCGCTTTTGTTGGACGAGCGATCTGTTGCTCCCTTACTAACAGCTCTTCGTCGATTGAAAAGTCCGAAAGATGCAGATGCGATTGTGGCAATTGTACAAGCGCTCGGTCAATTGAAATCTAAAAATGCAATTGGTCCGCTGGAATCACGGCTGAACGACACCGACCGGAACGTTGCACTCGAAAGCGCGAAGGCACTGGAGAAAATCACCGGCAGCACGTACGGACAATTAATCAAAAATCCTTCGACTCCCGCTCATACTGCTTTCGATTGGAAACTCCTTGATTGGACTCGCAGCCACCCCGTTGTTACGGTGAAAACGGACCGCGGCGAATTCACATTCAAGTTATTGCCGGACGAGGCTCCGTTCACTGTTATCAACTTTGCGACGTTGATCAGAAACAAATTCTTCGACGGACTTTCGTTCCATCGTGTGGTTCCGAATTTTGTTATTCAGGGCGGCGATCCGAGGGGAGACGGCTGGGGAGGACCCGGCTACTAGATACGATCCGAATTTGGCTACGAACACTACGAGCGGGGAACAGTGGGCGTTGCGAGTTCTGGCAAGGACACCGAAGGCTCCCAGTGGTTCGTTACCCACTGCAACACACCGCATCTGGACGGCCGCTATACAATCTTCGGGAAAATTATTTCAGGGATGGATGTGGTAGATCGGATTCAAGTGGGAGACAAAATCGAGCGGGTGACGTTGGAGAAGTAGGATTCGAGGCACGCTAAAAGTCTGGTCGGAAACTCCATAAACGCAAAGCTTATCACGGAGTACCCAGAGGATGCAGAGAACCCAGAGGGAAATTTTTTTGAGATATTGGCCGCTCCATTCGTGGTCTCTGCTTTCTCAGTGTTCTCTGGGGTGGGCTTTTTAACCGGACTTCTAACGTTTCTTCCGGTATTCCTCGTACGTATTCTGGTGAGAGGGATCCATCTGGGCAAGGTCAAGAAAAATTTTCGGATCCGGATAGCCGATAAATGTCTCCGCAATTTCCTGATGCTTCGCGTCAAAGAAAGTCCGGATGATCTGGTTGCGGGGGTCGGCGGTTTTTTTCAGTTCGCCAATTTCGTTGATCGCACGCGCAATATTCGTCCGGGCCTGAACCTGTGATGCTGCCATCGAATCGAGTCCGGTGAAATGATACTTGAAGAATGCGGAGCGCATGGGGGCAAATTTTGTGTTGAGGATTTCCTGAATCAATTGTATGCGGCTGTAGCCGCTCTTCGCCTGTTCCCAGCCTTTGCCTCCGGCTGAGCGTCCCAGGCTGGCGATGTCGGCGGCCTTCTGGAAATGTTGTGTTCCCGACATCTCGATATAACTGTCGTAATCGTAGCCGATAATAAGATATGCGTAGAAGTCGACAAAACTTGTCAGATCGTTGTACGTGTACGTATTATGATTGATAGGCCGGCCCCTGACGTACGTGAATTCCCATGCGTCATCAAACACACGAAGCATCGCGCTTGTTTTGTTGGCGCTAAAAACCTGTCGTGAACTGCCGATGAAGACTTCCGCAGCGTATCTGTTTTCTCCGACTACATTCTTGATGTTGATTTGCAGAGCGCAGTTTATTTTCTCGTCCAGATTATCCGTGCCCCATTTGTAATTATTGACGTAGTCGTTCAACTCGTATTCGAAATTGAGAAGAAGATCTTTGTTCGCTGCCGGGATGGATTCGTAATTTATTTTGATGGTACAGTTGAGTTCCTGGGCGTGAAGTGAAGAGGCGAAAAGGAGTGAAGTGACGACAACGAGAATTGTTTTAAGCATTGACCGTTCCGCAATTAGTTGAACTTGGGTCTAATATAACCGTTTTGTGTTCAGTGTTCAAGGTAAAGGAGGATATATGATTCGATCTCCTCTGCTTGCACTTTGCTTTCTGCCCCAAGCGGCGTTTCCTGCGTTTGAAAGAATGAACCACGGCAGCCGTGCAGCGGCGATGGGAAATTCATTGGTTGCGCTAACCGGTAACGAATGGTCG
>JBBRUI010000058.1:0-17288 GCA_038247945.1 Bacteroidota bacterium
CTACGATCCGGAGCAGTATACAGGGTACGCATTCGGGATGGGCATCGAACGAACCGCAGCGCTGCTGTATGGCGTGGATGATATTCGATTATTTTATGAAAATGATGTGAGATTTTTGAGGCAGTTTTGACTTTGGAAAAGAAAACCACGAAGGCACCAAGGCACGAAGTTTTTTTGAATCAAATATTTAGGTGACGATGGAAAACCTCATCAGGGAATTGAAAGCAAAGATTGTTTCGCACCGGGGCTATTACGAAAGTAATGAAGCCGCAGTACGACGACAGCTTATCGAGCCAATACTCGACCATATCGGTTGGAGAACAGATGATCCAAATCTCGTCAAGGTCAATTCTCAGACGGAAGAAAGGGACATACCAGATTATACCTATTGAGACACGAAAGAACGGAAACATATATTGAAGCAAAGAAGTTATAAGAAAATATCCACACTCACATGGCTCAACTTGCCAGATATTGTGTTAATCAAGGAATTGAGTTTGGGCTACTTACAAATGGATGTGACTGGTTACTGATAAAGACCTTCGAAAAAGGGACTCAATTACGAGACCGAATTATCTGGCAAGTCTCACTTGAGGATGATTCTCCCATTGAAGTGCAAGCTAGACTCTCAACAATTTCTGTGGAGCAGATAGGCAAACTTTCGGAACTGATTGAGAAGGAAAAACAGCTGGACAGATTCTGGGTTGATTTTGTATCTGGTAACACTGAGACTATCGGCAGAATTGCTTCAGAACTTTCGAAGGATTTTTTGGAGGCAAATGTTGATGAGGACTACGAAGCTGAAGCCGTTTCAAGCTTCTTCAAGACAAAGCTCAGGTCTTTCTTGACAGAGAAGCCTGTTCAGCGAGAGGAAACTATCGACACTCCCAAAACATCACATGCTTACTCGAATCTATCCAGCCAATCTCGAACCGAAGGAGTACCAGCTTTCTTGAGTCTATGTCTTCGTGGTTCACGCTTTTAGCTTTCCATAATAAAACTCGAAAATGAAACTCTCCCACAACTGGCTTCAGCAATACGTTAAATTCAAATTCACTCCCGAAGAGCTGAGCGAGAAACTCACCATGCTCGGTCTTGAAGTCGAGAGCTATGAGCATTTGGGTGAGAAGTACAAGGGCTTCGTTGTTGGGAAAGTGCTTGAGGCACAAAAGCATCCGAACGCTGACAAGCTTAGTGTTTGCAAAGTCGATATTGGCAAGGAGCAATTGCAAATCGTCTGCGGCGCGCCGAATGTTGCTGCCGGACAAAAGGTTGCCGTCGGAATTGCGGGCGCAGTCGTGCCGAAGAATCAACATGATCCGAATGGAAAACCGTTCACGCTTTCGAACGTAAAGCTGCGTGGCGTTGATTCGTTCGGAATGATCTGTTCCGAATACGAGCTTGACCTGGGTTCGGATAAAGATGGCATTCTTGTTCTCGATGCAAAAGCCAAAGTCGGGCAGCCGCTATCAACGTACCTCGGACTTGATGATATTGCCTACGAAATTGGTATCACCCCCAACCGGCCCGATCTTCTCAGCCATTTCGGAGTTGCGCGGGAGATTGGACTTCTCGTCGGCAGACGACCGACGCTGCCCAAAGTAAAACTGAAGGAATCACGAACTCCCATCAGCAAGCATTTTTCTGTGAAGGTTGAGGACAAAGTAAATTGTCCCCGCTTTGCTGTTAGAATGATACGTGGAGTAAAGATCGCTCCTTCCCCTAGGTGGTTGCAGCAGACTTTGCGCGCGGTTGGGCTTCGTGCCCGGAATAATATTGTCGACGTTACGAACTATGTCATGCTCGAATGCGGGCAGCCGATGCATGCATTTGATCTGAAGGAATTGAGAGGGAATAAGATTATTATCCGACAGGCAGGCGGAAATGGTTCAAGTATCCGGGAAAAATTTATTACGCTAGATGGAAAGGAGCATAACCTTCCTTCCGATGCTGTCATGGTGTGTGACGCGGAACGTCCAGTTTCGATCGCCGGTATTATGGGTGGACAAAATTCTGAGATCTCTGAATCAACAACGGATATTGTACTGGAAAGTGCATACTGGAATCCATCAAGTATCCGCCGTACTGCAAAGGCTTTGGGAATCCAATCCGATGCAGCATATCGCTTCGAGCGCGGGGCTGATCCGAATGCGAGTGATTATGCGCTTGAACGAGCTGCGCAGTTAGTTCAGCAAATCGCCGGTGGAGAAATTCTGAAGGGAAGAATAGACATCTACCCCAAAAAAATAAAGGAGAGGATTGTACCGCTGCGGATTGCGCGCACAAATTCAATTCTCGGAACATCCTTGCCACGCAGCGAAGTAGTTGGCGCTCTTAAAAAGCTGGACATCCGGAAGATCAAGACTTCACAGGATAAGATGTTCTTCAGCGTCCCGACATACAGGGTCGATATCGAACGAGAGATTGATTTGATTGAAGAGATTGCCCGCGTGTACGGCTACAATAACATTGAAAGCAAAACTGTTGCGGCTATCGACTTCGACCATCCGTTTGAAAAAGAAGTTCTGGCGGATGGTATCCGTGAGTCGCTCGTTGGCTTTGGATATCAGGAAGCTCTGACACTTTCGATCCAGGACGAAACGACTGCCCGACTTGCTTCCTCCAAACCCGTTATGTTGATGAACCCATTAGGAAAAGAAATGTCCACCATGCGGACGAGTCTCGTTCCGGGCCTCCTTGAGTCGGCTGCACGAAATCAGAGTCATGGCAATATCGACCTTCGATTGTTTGAAATCGGTCACGTGTTTGAACGGGGAAATAGCGCCCAACTTGTACAGAACATAGTGGAAGAAGAGCGAGTTTGTCTGCTTATAACAGGGAAAAACTCGCCCAGACATTGGAACTCCGGGTTAAAGTTGGCCAACCTATACGACATCAAAGGAGAGGTCGCTGATCTCCTTACAATTCGCGGGCTTGACAGTTGGCGATTTATTTATTATTCTACCAGTGAAACTTTAGCTGATAATCCTATCTCCGTTGAAATCAATGGAGCTGCAGCCGGGTTTCTTGGAAGAGTGAGGGAAGATGTTTGCAAGAAATTTGGATTTGAGCAGCAAGCGTTTGTCGCTGAATTGAAACTGCCGCTTCTTGCATCATCAAAAGAAAAAAAGTACACATCGCTTCCTAAATTTCCTCGTGTACATCGTGACATAGCATTTGTTGTCGACAAGACGGTTGCTGCAGACCTCGTAGAAGAGTGCATGAGGAAAAATGGTGGCGACCTTCTGCAGGAAGTAGAGTTGTTCGATGTGTATCAGGGCGAGAATCTTCCACCCGGGAAAAAGAGCTTGGCATTTACGCTCGTTCTGCTGTCTCGGGAAAAAACTCTGACGGATGCGGAGATTGAATCAGGCGTGCAACGTATCGTCCGGATAGTGCAGCAGGAATTCAACGCATTAATAAGAACCAGTTAAGCTCCAGCAATTAGCAATTCGTCGCACTTCAAAAAGGCTCTTGCGTGGATCAACTTTCCAGTATCGAATCTCAGATAAAACTACTGTGGGAGAAAGCTCAGGAAGCAGGCGTGCTGATTGCTCGCTTGCGTGAAGAGAAGAAAGCTCTGCAGGCGGATAACGAACAGCTTCAACGTGAAGTATCAAAGCTGCGATCGGATATGGCAGCAAGAGAGACGCAGATGCAGAAGTCGGCCACCGCTCAATCTGCACCGGAGCCCAGGCATGCAGCAACAATCTCTAACGGTGAGCGTGAACAGCTTACCGTAAAGGTAAAAGAATTGCTTGCAAGGATTGACGCATACTTGTAGGCATCCAAAGTGGCTGGGGAATGTGGGACGGTAACACATTTGTTATAGAAAGGTATATCGAGTATGGCAACAGATAGAAAGAGCATTCGAGTTAAGATATTTGGATCCGAGTACCCGTTGCGGGGAGAGAGTGAAGATTTCACGCGTCGTGTTGCGACGTATGTAGATGAAATGATCACGACCATCCACAACAAGATACCCGAACAACCGACTCTGACTGTTGCTGTTCTGTCTGCGTTGAATATCACGGAAGATTTATTCAAGGAGCGCGACCGATCGAAGGCAATGACGACGTCAATAGAAAGCGAAATCTCGAAACTGAATAATTACCTCGATTCATGTCTCCAGGGAAATTAACTCCGTGAGCATTCAACGAAAGGAAGAATTCTGTTCTATGACATAGTTCTGGCGCGTACGGAGTTAAAAGTCCGCACCGTCAACTGTCTCAAACATATTATAAAGAACCAACATTTTTTATAATGGGAGCCCGACTCGTGGGCGTTGATCACATGCCTCATCCCGATTTTTGATAGAGCGGGATTCTTGCGATGAACCCCTGCTTCGGCAGGACGAGCGAGAGCGTGGAAGTGAAAGGCGTTCAGGCGAGCACCCACTGTGTTTGGAAAGAGGTTCTTTATTAATTGACTCTTTTGGTACGGTTGCTGAGTGCGGATTTTTATTTTTATGACGTGCCCTTGTTGTGAGCGACGAACATTGATGGATAATTGAACTCTGGAGGTTGTATGAATATTTATATAATTGTTCCCCTCATTCTGATCGCCTGCGGGATAAGCTTTTTCATCGGTTGGTATTTGAATGCAAAAAGCGGCGAGAACAGAGTCGCATCTGCGCAGGATCGTGCCTCGAAGATTATCGCTGACGCGGGAAAAGAAGCAGAAACCACCAAGCGTGAGAAGCTTCTTGAAGTAAAGGATGAGTGGTATTCAAAGAAAAAGGAATTTGATTCCGACATCCAGAGCAAGCGGAGCAAATTGCAAGCCCAGGAGAAAGCCCTCGATTCCCGCGAAGAAAATATCGACCGAAAAGTAGAACTCCTAAATAAGAAGGAGAAGGATCAAATCCAGCTGAAACGACAACTGGACGAGAAGGAAAAGACTCTCGGAACCCGGCAAACGGAGTTGGATCAATTGATCGGGCAAGAGAACTCCCGCCTTGAACGTGCCTCGGGTATGTCACGCGATGAAGCCAAGCGAATCCTGATGGAAAATCTTGCCAACGATGCGAAGACTGAAGCTGCACATATGCTGAAGGAAATCCGGGACAAGGCTCGCGATGAGGCAAAGAAGGAAGCGCAGAAGCTCATCGTCCATGCAATTCAACGTACCGCGGCAGATCATTCCGTGGAAACCACTGTCAGTGTCTTGAACATCCAAAGTGACGAGATGAAGGGGAGAATTATTGGACGAGAGGGGAGGAATATCAGGGCGTTTGAAGCAGCGACAGGCGTTGACGTAATCGTCGATGATACACCCGAGGCAGTGATTCTTTCCGGGTTCGATCCGTTCCGACGTGAAGTTGCACGTGTATCGCTTGAGAGATTGATCGCCGATGGTAGAATTCATCCGACCCGTATCGAGGAAGTAGTAGAAAAAGTCCGGCTGGAACTGGAAGAAGATATTATCAAGACTGGTGAGAATACCCTGATGGAAGTGGGCCTACATGGCGGACACAAGGAAATCCTGAAGCTTCTGGGAAGGATGAAGTACCGGTCTAGTTACGGCCAGAATATGCTTCAGCATAGCATTGAAGTTTCGTTCCTCACAGGCATGATGGCTTCTGAACTCGGCTTGGATGCGTCACTCGCGAAGCGCGCGGGGCTGCTGCACGACATCGGAAAGTGTGTGGATAAATCAATCGAGGGTCCCCATGCCCTTCTCGGATATGAAATCTCGAAAAAATTTGGCGAGCATCCCATTGTTGTGAATGCAATCGGTTCGCACCACGATGACATTCCAATGGAATCACCAATTGCTGCACTCGTGCAGGCAGCAGATGCCATCAGCGGTGCGCGGCCAGGTGCCCGACGCGAATCAGTCGAAGGATACGCGAAGCGCCTTGAAAAACTTGAGAGCTTCGCAAACTCCTTCCAGGGCGTGGAGAAGACGTACGCGATTCAGGCCGGACGGGAGATTCGCGTGGTTGTCGAGCCGACGAAAGTTGATGATGTCATGGCAGACCAACTCGCCCACGATATCGCTGCAAAAATCCAGGAAGAGATGGAGTACCCCGGGCAGATTAAGGTCACGGTCATTCGCGAATTTCGTTCCTTCGCGATTGCAAAGTAATAATACTTCAACTCATGAAGAGATCTGGGGATTCGTTCCTTCGCGTCGGCGTTACGGGTGGTATCGGAAGCGGCAAATCAACGGTTTGTGCGTTGTTTGCAAAGCTCGGCCGCACAGTGTTTTCTGCGGATGAAATTGCCCGCGAGGTCACGGATACGCGGGAGGATATTAAATCAGCAATCCGGAAAACCTTCGGCGACAAAGTATTCCTTCCCGCAGGACTTCTAAACCGGAAAGTCCTTGCCGACCTCATCTTTCAAAATCAGCCACTCAGAAAAAAACTCGACGAAATCGTACATCCTCATGTGTTTGCTGCTGTTAATCAGGCGATAGAGCTCACGCCTCAGAATAAACGTATGCCGTATGTGCTCATCGAAGCTGCACTTATTTTTGAAAGTGGAATGGATGAACGCCTTGACCATGTGATTGTCGTCCATGCCGATGAGGAAATACGAATCCAACGGGTAATAGATCGGGATACGATAAGCCGGGACGAAGTTCTTGCGCGCATCCAATCTCAAATGGATCCAAAAGAAAAAAAAGAGCTCGCTGATTTTGTAATTGAGAATGATGGAGACGAAGAAGAGTTATTTGAACGAGTAAAATTTATTGACAGAATACTTTCCATAATGAAGTCCGGCGGATGACAATTTCCCTGGGGAAGTGCAACGTGCTGTTGACATTTCTCCCGGTAGAAAGTATATTGCGCCCATCCACAAAACCCTATAACTTTTCGGAGGTACAATGAAACGATCTGCTACATGCGCGTTAATGTTGCTTTTGAGCGTAACGATGATGTTTGGGCAGGCCAAGTGGGGTGGAATTGCAAGACAAGTTGCCATGGGAGGAGCTAACGCAGGAACTGGAGTAGTGGTGAATCCCTTTATCTGGGAAGATCCTACCTTCATGCTGTTGAACCCAGCCTATCAGACAATGTATAAAGATTATCTTTGGATGAATATCGGCGGCGGGACGCTCGCAGGGTTGAGCACGGCGAACAACGGATACGGCCAGCAGAATGCGGGGCTAAACTTTGGAATCAATAAAGAGATTACTGTGGGAGCGGTGTTCAGCTACGATCCTTCCTCAGCCAATCTTATCTCAGGATTGATTGCAGGGAATGGCGGGGCTGCTTTCGGATTTCCTACGTTCACAATTGCCCAACGAGCGCCGCAAGTGATTCCTCCGATTGCCAACGTGTGGGAAGCGCTTGCCTCATTCGATGGGGGAACGCTGGATTTGGGTTTCGGATTCATGTACGGGACATCAAACCTGGACTCCACAAGTTCGGCGGTTGTAGGAACGACAAACACATCGAGCAAGCGTGAAGCGTCGGCCCGCATGTTGGGATTCCGCGGAGGAGGTGTGCTTGACCTCGGAAGCGGAAGCGCCTTAGGTTTCAGCGCAGCATTCCGGATGGACAAAGCTTATGATAAAATGTCGCGAACGGGTTTGACCACGCCTGATGGTGATTATTCGGCAAGCGGTACGGAATTGCAGGTCGAAGCCCGGCTGAAACTAAAGATGTCGAATCGCCTGAACTTTGTGCCATATGCTACATTTGCAACTGTGTCGGGCGAACCAAAGGAGGATACGAGACCCACTGCCGCGACAGCGGCGACAACAAGAAGCGCGAAACTCAGTGGAACCGGGATCGCAATCGGCGCCGGTGGTGAATACAAGACCTCCGATTTTTTCCTGGCGGGAGGACTAAGTTTCACATCGATAAAAATAAAAGTTGATGCAAATCAGGCCGCGGTCGGTACGACACCAGCCTCCGGTACAACAGCTGAATTTTCATATACGGCTCTCCCGGTTGTCAATCTTGGCGGCGAGTGGTGGTTCCTTGATTGGCTCGCAGGCCGCGCCGGTTATTTCCGTGCGCTGGGAAGTGTGAAGGGCAAGTCTACCAGCACAAGCGGCACCACGAATATTTCGCTTGAATCCAACCGGACAGTTCCTTTGAGCTTCCTCGTTGTTGGCGGATTGACCCCGGGATCGTTTGACGGAATTGTAACCCTTGGCATCGGACTCCGCTTCGGAAATTTCTCTCTTGATGCAACTGTGAGCGAAGAAGCGCTGCGCAGAGGGTTCGGCCTCATTGGGGCGCAGGATAATATCAACTCGTTTGGTTTCATGAACGCGAGCTATAACTTCCAATAAATATTTTTACGCGATGAGGCGTGTGAAAGGGCAACTGAATTTTTCGGTTGCCCTTTTTCTGTATATTGTTCCATGTTCTCCGCGGCATATTCAATTCTCCACTCGTTTGTCCACCGGATTTTAAATCCATGACTCACCGATTTGATTTTCTCGTCCTTGGCAGCGGCATTGCCGGACTCTCGTACGCTCTCAAAGTTGCCTCCTTCGGTACTGTCGGCATCATTACCAAGAAACAACGCGCCGAGTCGAATACGAATTATGCGCAGGGCGGTGTCGCTGCGGTAATGTCGCAACTTGATTCGTTCGATCTTCACATTGAAGACACTCTTTCCACGGGTGGGGGAATAGGCCACCGCGATGCGATTGAGATTCTGGTAAGAGAGGGTCCCGACCGGTTACGCGAGCTGATTGAACTGGGCGTTGAGTTTACCATGAAAGAGGGACACCTCGACCTCGGCCGTGAAGGCGGGCATTCGCGCAACCGGATTGTTCACGCACACGACTTAACGGGCCGGGAAATTGAGCGCGCCCTCGTCGCACGAATTGCTTCTCATCCCAATATCGAGGTGTTCGAAAACCATACCGCCATCGAGCTCTTGACCGAACATCATACAACTGACAAACGAATTATTGACCGCACGAGCATCCATTGTTGGGGAGCGTATGCGCTCAACGAGATGGAATCCCGTGTCGAAACGTTCACGGCAAAAGTTGTTTTGCTCGCTACCGGCGGACTCGGCCAGGTGTACCTGCACACAACCAATCCATTGATCGCTACGGGCGACGGAGTTGGCATGGCTTACCGGGCCGGCGCCGCGATTGCGAATATGGAATTCATCCAATTTCATCCTACGACGTTATACAACTCCGGCAGCCCAAGCTTCTTGATTTCCGAGGCAGTACGCGGGCACGGTGGTGTCCTCAAAACACAGGACGGCGCGGAATTCATGCAGAAGTATGACGCGAGGGGATCGCTCGCTCCGCGGGATATAGTTGCCTACGCTATCGATGCTGAATTGAAAAAGCGTGGTGAGGATTACGTCTGGTTGGATCTACGCCATCTTCCGGCGGATGATGTCATAACCCATTTCCCGCATATTTACGAAACCTGTCTAAAGAAATACAAACTCGATATCACGAAGGATCCGATTCCGGTCGTGCCTGCCGCTCACTATTCTTGCGGTGGAGTGGTCACCGATACGAACGGCAGATCGACGATTCACGGCTTGTATGCGTCCGGAGAGGTGAGTATGACCGGTGTTCACGGGGCGAACCGGCTTGCAAGCAATTCATTGTTGGAGGGATTGGTTTTTTCGCACCGCGCTGCAAGCCATACCGAACAGTTTCTGAAAGACTATGCGATTCCTGTTCCTCAGATACGCGACTGGGATGACAGCGGCACGTTCAATAGCGAAGAGTGGATTTTGATTTCTCACAACCGAAAAGAAATCCAGCATATTATGTGGGACTATGTGGGGATTGTTCGTTCGAATCTTCGTCTCGAGCGTGCGTTGCGACGAATGGATTTGATCAGCAATGAAGTCGAGACGTTCTACAAGAAAACAAAAGTGAGCGAACCCCTCATCGAGTTGCGCAACCTTGCAGTCTGCGCGATGCTCATCATCAAGAGTGCAATGAAGCGGCGGGAGAGCAGAGGCCTGCATGTTACAACGGATTATCCTGATCGGAATGACGCGGGGTTTCTCGCGGATACGATCTCGGATTGACACGACACACAATCCTGAGCGCAGCGCCCGCCTGCCTTCGTAGAACAATGAGGCGGGCAGGAAGCATCTGCATTGTTTGAATGTTTGATTGCCCATTCAAGTTCCTTTATATTATTCTCGAGTGAACTTGAACGTGAAGCGTAGTCGCATCCTCATCAGCAAGACGGCAGGATGGGATTCTCCCGAAGGTCCGAAGGACTCCTACGGAGGATGCCTTCGGCATTCGGTCGCGCAGTTTACCCCGCAGCATGCGGGGCTCCCTCAGAACGGATTGAATATGATATATCAAGAACTCGATAAACCCCGTTGCCACTGCGCTGTCTTCGGAGCGTTTGGCCACGCATCCGCTGCGCAGTTTACGTACTACGGCTTGCTCGCGCAACAGCATCGCGGACAGGAGGGATCGGGGATCGTAACATCGGAGTTCGATACGAAGCTGAACCGGTATCGTTTCCACGTTCACAAGGATTTTGGATTGGTTACCGAAATCTATCGTGAAGAACGACTGCTGACCGCCGAGCTTCGGGGCAATCTTTCCATCGGACACAACCGCTATTCAACCGCAGGCTCTGCCGACAACAAGTTGAACATTCAACCGCTCACTGTAATTTATAAAGGCGGTAACCTTGCCGTCGCACACAATGGCAATCTGACAAACTTCAAAGAGATACGGAAGAAACTTCAGGACGAAGGAACAATTTTTCAAACCACGTCCGATACGGAAATTATTCTCCATCTCATTGCCAGAAGCAAGCACGCGGATCAGATTGAACAGATACGGGATGCGCTGTCGCAGATTCAGGGCGCGTTCTCGCTTGTGATTCTGACGGATGACAAACTAATTGCTGCCCGCGATCATTCCGGGTTTCGTCCGTTGGCGCTCGGTAAAAAGGGAAGCGCCCAGCCAGGCGCCCGCCTGCCGGACGGGCAGGGCGGGCAGGCGTTCTTCGTCGCCTCTGAAACCGTTGCATTTGATATTATCGATGCGGAGTACATCCGCGACATTCAGCCGGGCGAAATTGTCGTGATCGACAAGGACTCTCAAACGACCGGCAACGTGAAATCGCTTCGCATCAACGATCAGCCCGCGCAACCGCATCACTGCATTTTCGAATACATTTATTTTTCCCGTCCCGATAGCCAGATCTTTGAACACAGTGTTGACAAGGTGCGCCGCAAGCTTGGCAAGAATCTTGCGAAGACGAAACCGGTATCTCCCAAAACAAAAGATGAACGCCTTGTGGTCATCAACGTCCCCGATTCGAGCAACACAGCGACAATGGGTTTTGTACAAGAGACAAACAAGCAGGGCGGGGACGCCAAACTAGAAATCGGACTGATCCGCAGCCATTATATCGGCCGGACGTTCATCCAGCCAAAGCAAGATGTTCGTGAGAATAAAGTGAAGACAAAGTTCAACACCGTGAAAGGCGTGTTGAAGGATAATGTCGTTGTAATTGTAGATGATTCGATTGTCCGCGGCACAACATCGAAACAACTTGTGCAACTGGTGAAGCAAGCAGGTCCCAAAGAAGTGCATTTCCGTGTAACGGCCCCGCCAATCAAATATCCCTGTCACTATGGAATGGATTTCCCGACTCCGAACGAACTGATCGCGAACCGCTGCAATGGGGATGTGAAAAAGATTGCCGAAGAATTGGGCGTTGACAGCCTTGAGTATTTGGAAATGGATGATTTGCTGGATTCCGTACCGCATGAGAACGGAGCGAACTACTGCACGGCGTGTTTCAGCGGCAAGTATCCGGTGAAGATCGATACGAACGCGACGAAAGAAGAGAATGAGGCGTGAAAGAAAACAGTCATTCGTCCATAGTCAATAGTCATTTGGAAAACCGCTTCTTTACCATTTCAAATCTTCTCAGCGTCTCCCGCGCATTTCTCGCAATCCCGTTTGCCGTCGTCATGCTCTCTGATTCTCCCAACGCCACATGGTGGGGGATTTTCATTCTTGCCCTTGCCGCGCTTACCGACAAGTTTGATGGCGTGCTTGCAAGGAAGTTCAACCAGGTGACGGAGTGGGGCAGGATTCTCGATCCGGTAGCGGACAAGATTGGAATAGCAATCGTGGCCATCGTTCTCGTGAGGCTTGGACTCATACCGCTCTGGTTTGTTCTTGGACTTTTAGTACGAGACCTACTCATCCTTGCCGGCGGAATATATATCAAGCGAAGTCGGGGCCTTGTCCTGCAATCAAATCAATTGGGTAAATGGACGATTGGCGCTCTTGCACTGACAATGTTTGCCGCGATGATGCGATGGTCGACTGTAACAGACTTTTTTCTCTGGCTGAGTGTTGCGATGCTCGCCGGGTCGCTTGTGCTTTATGGACGTCGCTTTATTGAAGTAATGAACCAACCGCGCTGACGTTACACCAGACTCGAAGGCCACCAAGCGGTACAGCGCACATACAGTGTAGCACCGACCAGATACGAGCCAGATACGGTTCCCATCTCCCTGACAATAGCGGGGATTACTTTGGATTGGGTTGGATAAGATGTTGTTGAACAAGAAATATTACCAAGACCTTTCGTTCAAATACCAAAACGTTGTGACACTTCCTGCTGATTTTAGTGATAAGGCATCTTTGCTATCGCTCAAGATTATTTTGGATTCAGTTGATCGGAAACAATCCATTCACGTAAATTTCCAAGGCGATGAAAATCATCTATCCAAGATTCAGTCGCATTTGTTCGTTGAGTTGGCGAACAGAATCTTTTGCGGGGCAGCAGGATTTCCTCCATTCAAGATTGGAGACAAAGTTAGAAGCAAAGAGCCGTACTGGATCGGAAAGCCAAAGCCAATGTATTTGGATTTTGTGATAAAACGTACAATTGGCAAGGAATTCGAATTGCGCAGCGACAAAAACTCGATGACAATTAAAGTATCATTTGATAAACTCGTCCAAGACTTTGTCGAATTAAGTCAGAATGCACGCAATCGTACAATAGAAAGATTTTTGGGTTACTTCGATGAATTGAATGCAAAGAAAGTTTATGGTTTCCCCATCACATACTTTGAACGAAAAACTGTATTCGTAGCGAGGAAGACTTTTTGGGATGAACTGAGCATCAAGAAGAGAGTCCCTAGTGTCTACTTCCCAAACCCAAGGGAAGAAAGTGATCATCATGAGGTCAAATCCTTTCCGGCTTTGCCTGACTGCCTGATGTATGTGACACCGAAGTATGAAGTCTGTTACGAGGTTATTCTATCCGCTGGAAAGAAAATAGATACAATAGTCTTGTGCGATACGGAAGAAAACAAGGTTCAACAAATATTGCAGGATAAAAGCAGGTTTGGATTCAACGTTATCATTCTCACCAATTCATTCTCTCCAGAAAAGGTAGACCAGATCCCTTGTTGGAATTGGTTCAGGGAAGAAATGGAGATTATCGAGTCTTTATGATAGAATTCGATATCGTACAAGACAATAGGTTGCAGGCACTCATAAAGAACTTTGACGAGTTCATTGAAGAAATACGTTCCAGATTTTGTGTTGATCTGAAAAGCTATGGTAACATCCTGAGGATAGCGCTGAACGCTATTCAATCTGAAACATTTGACAACCTGTTGGAAAGAATCAAATTTAATCGTGAGTTGGAAAGAGGGTTAGACACCGTGGGAGGGTATACGATTGATGTGCTTGAAGAGAGAAATCCGAAAGCCTCCTTAATTGAAATCGTGACTCATCTGAAAGATGGCTTGCCAAAGCTGAACCAACTTAAGAAGCATCTTCAATCACCAAGTCGACGCTTGATCTTTGTTGTAGACGCTAACGACGTAGATTTTCTTGGGACGTACGCCAGAACAAACAAGACAAAGATAATGTCACTATCAGAATTTTTGAAGAAGACAGAGGTGCCAAAGGAAACCGTGGTCTTTTCTTCATTTAATGGGGTAAAGGATTTTGATTTAATATACAACCTTAAAGCAGAGGTGCTACTTGTTCTCTATGAACAGGAAAATGAATTGTTTCAGAAGGAGCTGCAAAGAAGGAAGAAACAAATCGAGGAAGAAGTAATGAGCCCCAGTAGGCTCGCGATATCAGGTCTTGTGTACGAACCAATTCCCGATATGCCAATCCATGTTAGCCAGACAATCGATGACATCGTCAACAGGATTGATGAGTTAGGTACGAGAGCCTACAATGGCTATAAGAACGACAGCGAATCGTTGCTGGATGACATTGAAGAGAAGATCATCTACAAGATCAACCTGCACAATGGGTCAGTTCAGTTCCTTGACAGCAATGACACTCTGTTCGACGCATCCGGTGACTTTCTCAAAGTGTATAAGGTTAATGTGGGGGACAAGATTCGCGTTTATCCAAAGGAACAGTTCGCTGAAAAGCTTTACAATGTTGCTGTCGAAACGGAACCAGATGTTTTTGGTAGAGTCGAACAACACTCCGCGCTCTGGAAGGAAGCCCTACATCAGTTGAGGAAGACGATTAGACATGAAGGCACTCTGTATCATATGTTGAAAGAAAAGGGGCTTAGGGTTCTTCAGTCAACGGTAGATTCGTATTTTACTGGGAGTCGCAAGTTCCCGATGTTCAAGAGCGATCTGAGAGCCATCTTCAAGTTACGTTATGGGGATAAGCCTGACAACGAGATTGACAGCATGTTGAAACCACTTCTCAAGTCAAAAGCAGCTTACAACGGTACGATGATTGCGCTCGGTAGGGGACTGAAACAGGAATTGAAAATCTACTTGAAAGAAAAGCGAGTCGGTGAGATATTAGAGCAACAGAAGTTTGACGCTCACACGCTTCAGAAATTCGTTGATAGCTATATGCCATTACTAACAGTTGTTGATAAAGAAGTCTACGAAACAGAAGACAAACAACTCAATATTCTGTACAGTTTTCAATCATGAACAATAGAGATATAGTACACGAGCGATTGCGAAGGGAGATCGTCGGTCCTGGTTCCGATCTCTTTTTGTGCAAACCGGATTTCTCGGATGAGATTATTGGGAGTAAGCCACTCCAAAGGTACTTCTCGGGTATCTTATTCCCAAAGGAAAGACAAGAAGATGGTTCCGATACGGGACAAGATACTTTTTCTGATGATGATGAGACCCCTGAAGGTCAAGTGCAAGCCATTCAGATTACCGATGAAGAACAGAAGGAAGGCTTGGACCCTGAACATGACAACAGCGATGAGGAAGAAGCGACCCCTAAGTATAGATCAAACGCATTTTATCCTTCACATTTTGGGCTGTCATTCTGCCTAGATAAGAGGTGTGAAACATTTGACATTACTGTCTCTTTTGGCAACTACAAGAAGGCAAATCATGAAGATGTTCTGTTGCCTTATGATGGTGAAGATGTAGACTTGCTGGGGCAATACGACTGGGATCAGTTTGTTGTCTATGACAAAAACGCAAAAGCTTTTAGGGCGGTAAAGGAATTGAAGCTAAAGGAAAAAGGTCAATATACAGATGATTACAAAAAGGTCTCAGACCTCCTTGCTGCGCTTCGCAAAGATTTCCCCCATACTGTCTTAGAGGAATACATTCCGAAACTTCTCTTCGGAGCTAAGTATAGAAGGTTTCACAATGAAGTCAAGATTCCAATTGAGATTGAAAACATAATGTCTTCAGTTGAGAACCACATAGAACTGGTTGTGTCCCATCAGTCTGGCATTGACACTGCCCATTGGCACAAAGACCTCGTCAATAATCTGGTTTTACACGTCTATGTCCACGGCCCGAAATCAGAAAAGTTTTTCTTCAGAGTTGTACTCGAAAACAAATATCCACATAGAAAAGATCAGTTTTCCCTTTCGAAGGAGAAACTGAATGCCCTTGCTTTGTTCCAAACTGAAATTAAGGTTGAGAGTGAGCATTTGCTTCCTTTCAGGGACTACCTTCCTCATTTGTATAAGACCGAAGAAGACAGTGCACTTGATTATCTCTACCGGCACAAATTGGCGTATGGGATAGGACACAGCGCATCATGTACTTGGGACCATTGTGAACATGATGATAAGAAACCGATTTGGATTAAGACAACGTTCTTGCCTGAGTACAACGTAAGGAGCCAGAGCACACAAACCTCCAAGATCCCCGGCAACGTCCTAAGCATCAAGAGCCTTTCTACTTTTGACGGAGACAAAAACAACAAAGAGCAAATCGTGAACAATCTGCGGGCCATTCCCCAAGCCTATTCACAATGGATAAAAGAAGAGGAACAAGGAGCAGACAATGATACTCATGGATTGCAGAACATTGAAAAGTGCATAAGAATCTTGGCACGCATAGAACTCGGCATACAATTGCTTTCACGGGACGACAACGCCTTCAAGGCTTTTCAATTGGCAAACTCTGCCATCTATTTGCAGATGTTTCAAAGTGAATGGCATTTTGCTAGGAAGAAAGATGGGTATGAGGTTTTTGAAAGAGGGGAAATTCCACAACTCAACTATGATGGCTATGACACAGCCGATTTTCCGAATGACAAACCACAACCGGAGTGGCGCCCTTTCCAATTGGCGTTCATTCTCCAATCTATTCCTTCCTTCATCGACGAAAACAACAACGACAGAGAACTCGTTGACCTTCTCTACTTTCCAACCGGTGGCGGAAAGACGGAAGCATACTTAGCCGTTTCAGCATTTCTGATCTTTTGGCGGCGGCTAAAATATCCTAGCGAGTACGATGGCGTAAACGTCATTATTCGTTATACTCTTCGCTTGCTTTCAGCACAGCAGTTTGAGCGGGCAACGAAGTTGATTCTGGCTTGTGAGTTCATTAGGCAACATCACAAAGAGTTGGGGGATAAGAGAGTTTCGATTGGGTTCTGGATTGGAGATGCAACGATTCCGAATCGCATTGAAATAGCAAAAGTCAAATTCAATAAGCTTCTTGGAAAACTTAATCGTGCAAACTCCGACGGCAAGAAAGCGATTAATCCTTTTCAACTTACAAATTGCCAATGGTGTAACTCAAAACTCATATCTAGACAAAAGAATGACGATCAAGTTTACATAGTTGGACACAGAATCAACAAGCGACTCGATTCCCATTGCTTGAATCCGAGATGCCGTTTCAGCGAAATGCATGGAGGTTTTCCAATCGTCTTGGTCGACGACGACATTTACCGAAAGCCACCAACGGTTTTGTTCGGTACTGTTGACAAGTTTGCCCAACTGGCATGGAATGCGGAAGCGACTAATTTATTCAACTATGAGGGCAACCGAAAACCGGAACTCATCATTCAAGATGAGTTGCACTTATTGAATGGTCCTTTGGGCAGTTTAGTCGGGTTGTTTGAAAACGTAGTAA
>JBBRUI010000059.1:0-17215 GCA_038247945.1 Bacteroidota bacterium
TGACTTCTGTTATCAGTTTCAATTCTACTGTAGTCCGATTCAAACGCGTCAAAAAACGCCTAATAAATGCGCCCTGCGGCGCTTTGTTGTCATTGCGTGTCGTCAACGTGAGATAGTGCAAAATAGCCGGGAGGCTGACGATCCCGACATTCGTCGGGACAGGCTTTTCCTTGCTTGCTAAATAATGGTCTCTATGCCGGCTTTTTCCAGACCCATCACCTCCTTTTCAATGTCATAACTTGTTTTCAGTTTGTAAAACAACACCGAATCTTTTTCGACCTTAATGCGCTTCTTCAATCCGATCTGCACTTCTTTGAACTTCCCATCGGTCAACTCGCCTTCGAACACGCTGTTCTGCACCCAATGTAAGTATTGACGCAGATACTTGCACACCTTTGCGACCCGCTTTTCTTCTACATCGTACACGATGATTACGTACATATCAAATCCCCACTAGCAAATGGGAATCAGCATCCCTATTCAAACAGCGGCCCAAGATTGCCCTCCGGGTTTCTGATTTCTCGCGCACGCTTCTCGTGCTGTTGAGCTTTCCTTTCATGGATCCCGGAGATTTTCTGATACACTCGCGCTAACAGGTCACAGGCTTGTGCTTTGGTTTTGTTGATGCTCAGGGACGCCTCCGCATCTGCGCATGCTTCATCCAATCTTCCAAGGGCTTCCCAGCACAGCGCCCTCTCCAGAAAATTGTCGTCGGAAGCTGAGCCTTCGTGAATCAGTCTCGTGTAATCCTCCATCGCCTCCGTATGGGAATGAGCCATCCGATTGCAGTATGCCCTGGCACTCAGCGCTTCATATGAATCCGGCTCGATTTCCAGCGCAGCAGTAAACAGTTTTGCAGCCCCGCGATAGTCCGCACATTGCCTCGCATCCGTCCCCTTTGACATGATGCTCGTGTAAGCACGCAAACTCTTCCTCCGTTGATAGTTTGCATACGCGCCGCGAAGTCGTACCTCTGCTCCCGAAAAGATCGCCGCATCGGGCGAGACTTCAACAAGTTGTGAACGCGTTTCATCCACATCGTAACGCCCCCGCTCGGACCAGGTTCGTACCTTGCTTCCATCGACTTCAAGTACGATGCATAAACCCACATACGGTTCTTTAGGATTCTTGACGAACGATCCAACCTTTGTTGCCATTATGATTTCCGAAATTCCATTCTTGGCATTCTGATATTGTTCACATCACCACCACGCCCGAAACGCTTTGTACACTTCTCCGCTCAACAGATGATTCACGAGCTTGTATGCTTCCAGACGAATCAGGTGCCGGTACGAAACGTTGCGACCCAACGACCGGTGTTTGATGGTCGTTTTCAATCGCTCATCGTATTCTTGCAGCACAATCTTTCGTCCGCTCTCTTCGAGATAACAGAAGTTCAGTTCCTTCCGAAAATGCTTTTCCTGAATCTGTCTGTTATTCAACAGCTTGAAAATCATCTTGTCGGCAATGATCGGCTTGAAGATTTCGGCAAGGTCGAGTGCAAGTGAAAAGCGCCGTTCGCCGGGTCCATGCAAATAGCTGATGGTCGGGTTCAAGTGCGTATGATAGATTTCACTCAACACGGTCGCATACACCAAGCCGTTAGCAAACGAAATGAGCGCATTGATTGCATTGTCCGGCGGATGCTTCACTCGTTTTTCCAATGTAAAATCTTGTCCGACGATTTCCTTCCAGCAACCATAGTAGCGATCACGGATATTTCCCTCCACTCCCATAAGTTGATTTGTCGTCTCTGTATGATTGATCGCATTGCGAAGTGTTTCTATTTCATTGATTGTGCCGGAGAAATCAACCTGCCGCTCGCCCCGTGCCTGCCCGCCGTCTATTTGGCGGGATGGATTCGAATAGTATTGCAGATTCTTGACGATGTTGAACGAAGCGGCATCGATCAGTTCCCGCGCAATCAGCAACCGATGGTGCGGATCGAGATATGCTCGTACCTGCTCAACAAGCGTATGGCCGGAAGGCAAATACTCACGCGGTACAAAGCTGCCGCTGTAGTGTCCATAGTAGTTGAAGAGGTGCAACGCTATTTTCTGCTGCGAAAGGAAGTTGAAGAACTTCGTATTAAAGTCCAGCTCGCCGAAACAGTAGAAGGCTTCGATGTCTTCGACAGGAATGGGTTTGCGCTGAACGCGTCCTGTGGCGGGATCGACTTCGGTTTCTTCCGTAAAGCCTGCAAGAAGTTCATCCTCGATTCCCGGATCGATAACGGAAGCAGAATCGTCGCCCGATTGATTGGGAACAGGTTCGAAGTACACGGTGTTCTGTTTTCTTCGCAGCCTGCCGGACGACATGATATAGTATGGTCGTTTCATACAAGGATCTCCAATGCCCAGTCGCGAAATCGGCCGGCAAGTTTCCAGAGCTGCTCGATATCTGCCCGGTCGTAAATCTCTCCGCTGTATGAGACAGCGTTTTTGTGATCAATAATGCGGCGCAGATGCTGCATTGCCTTCGTGTTGTGGCTGTCTCCGGCCACAAGTTCTTCGAGCAAGGCGATTGTGTCGTGATGATCTGCCCCGCGGCTTTTAACACCACCCATCTTGATGGCAATGGCATCGGCCCACGCAATTGCTGCATGCACAATGAGCACGCCCGCGGCATTCCAGTATTCGAACTCACGCGCAAGGGATGCTCCATCGAAGAAGTTCTGCGCCACCTTCCGATAGTCAGCCGCTTTTGAGCGCTCCACAGCGACACGTTGCCTACTCCTTGCCACGAAGCATCTCCGTGATGGATTTTCCCATGATCACTACGCCTTCCTTGACGATGTCCTTGACAGGGGGAAGTTTGTGTTTTGCCTTGCGTATGAACTCACGTTGCGTCATTACCAGTGGCGCAAGCTTTACACCGAACCGGTGATGTGCCTGCGGAGCGATCTCGTTGAGTCGCTCTTGCGCAACCGCGCCCCGGCTCGTGTTTTCAACGATGAGGCACACATCCAAATCGCTTTCCACAGTCTCTTCGCGGCGAGCCACGCTCCCGAAGACCACAACGCTGACGCATTGCTTCCGACACGCTTTGGCAATCAGTGCAAACATAGTTTTGTGGAAGTCACGCTCAGCGTTCAAAGCGGGAAGGAGAACGCTCTGGACAAGCAGGTGTTCTCGATTCAATGAGAAGAGGTGGTCTCTGCCCCCCCGTTGTCTCTGTACGACGGACAGCGTTTCTAATGCAGTAAGCGCCTTCAGGCACGTGCGATGATGAATTCCTGCAAGGCGGGAAATTTCTCTGCCTGTCAAGCCCTGCTTCGCCAATTGCAACGGACGCAACACTGCAATATGCGTCCATGAGAACAATAACTCATCAAGAGGACGATACACGACCATTATGTTCCTATTCGTTATTGGATACAGATGTAGCCATATGGATACGATCGTATCCAATATAAATTCCGCCAAACCAAGAAGCAACGTGCAGTCTTTGCAGCATGCTCACGTCGATGCCCAACAGAGATCAAAGTAGCTGCACGTTTTACAGAAGCGTTTGTTGATGCGGTCGGGTATTTGTTCTTGAATCAGAATGCTTTCAATGCTGCCGCGTACCCGCTCAAGTTCTGCTTCCTTTTCCGGTGTAAGTATAACTTCAACTTTCTGTTTGAGTTTCGGGTAGTCGATTTCTCCCTTGATGCCGACAACGCCTTTCTGTTTCAGATACCACAAGTAGTATAGCACCTGCCACGTATGCGCGTCTTCCATGCTGTCGGATTTCTTCACTTCGTGTATGATGCCTGCTTTTTCATCTAGCCAATCGATCACGATATTGCCATCAATATCTATCGCTTTGTCTTTTCGTTCGTAACTCGATTCATCGATAAGCTTGCCAAGCAGCACCGTATCCGACGTGTGCTCCATCTGCACACCGCGGCTGAAGAGCCAAAGCTTGCGATGACAAATAAAGTAGTAGTTGATGTGGGTGCCGGTTAACATAGCAAAGAGCAACATATCAAATGGCAAATAGAGAATAGCATAATTGCAGAACACCGGAATGACACGGGTGCTGAGTTGTGTTTCATAGACGATCTCTGTATGTTTCCTCTGCAATAATGAATAGGGATACACCATGAAAACAATAACTCTTGAACTTCCTGACGAGCTTCTTGAACTGAGCGGCTTCCACACCGACAGCCTTTCTCATGATGCGTTGAGCATGATTGTGCTGGAACTGTACCGTGAAGAAGCGATCTCACTTGGCAAGGCAGCCCAACTCACGGGTCTCACAATAGATGGTTTCATGGAATTCTCTTCGTCACGCAAGGTTCCCCTGCATTACACTGAAGCAGAAATGGAAGAAGACCGTTTAACCCTTCAGCGTACCATGCCGTGATTGTCGTCTCGAACGCCTCCCCGTTGATTAGTCTCGCCAAAGCAGAACACCTGTTCATTCTTGAGAAATTGTTCGATGTAATCCACATTACCGACGAAGTCCACGCCGAAACAACGCAGGCGGGACGCGGCGGCGCAGAATTGATTGCCGCAGCATCGTGGCTGCACGTTCGCTCGTTGCGCGACCGCTCCCGACTCACGACTTGGGAACACGAATACCGGTTAGGTATTGGAGAACTTTCAACACTCCGACTTGCCGAAGAACTAAGTGCAGCAATTGCGATTATCGACGAACGCAAAGCGAGAATCCTTGCGCACAATCTCGATATTCCTGTGGTCGGAGTAGTTGGGTTACTCGAAGAATCATACCGGCGCAAAATCATTTCCGATCTCCGCAGTGCGTACATGAACCTTCTCGATTCCGGAACATATCTCGATCATCGGTTGCTGAATTCAAGCCTTCGAACATTTGGTTTGCCCTCGCTGTAATTATTGACAATCTCAGAGGTACCCTGTTTTGGGTTCGTGTAGAAAGTGAAAGCAAATGACAAATTAGAGAATGCTATCAAATTGATTCTTGAGATCCAATCCTAGTTTGTTAGAATACCTCAACGTCGTAACCCATTCATCGATGTTGCTATCCTTCCGAATTGTTCCCTTTTGTTTTGCAATAAAGAACTGTGTGACTCGAATTGGTACAAGCAACATTCTTGCCTTTAGATACTCACGATCCCTTTGCAGTTGAACAAACTTATCCCTCAGGCTCGTCTCATTACCGCTGTCATCGACGCACTTGAATGGCAATACTTCAATTTGTCCGTCCGAGTTATCAATAACATTTTCTATCCAGTCATTGTAAGTTCCCGCTATGATATTTTCATCGAAGTTTTCAATGGAGGGATGATGAAGACCACGTTCATATCTTTCAAGCAAGTCTCCGCAATAACCGCCCCTGTAAATGGAGTTAAGTATCTCAACCAAGTTGTCCTCAGACAATACCCCCTGCATTTTCAGCAAGTCCACCGTATCATGAACCAATTTCGGATCGTATATCGGGCGAGCAGAATCTACAGATTGTTGTTCATAAACCGTGACAAGCGCTGGTTCACGTTCCCCTTTTCTATTGACTCGTCCAAACCGTTGTGCCAACGCATCAATGGGTGCCGGCTCTGTATAACCGCATTCGTAATCGATATCAAGAGAAACTTCGACCGCTTGAGTTGCGACAAGAACTCGTGGTGGATTCTTGCTTGTTATTTCTTCTTCAATTCGATAGCGATCTTGACTATTAAATCTCGCATGCAGCAAAACAAAATCTTGTATTCCTTGTTCACTTAATTGTTTGCAGACCTCTTGACTCGTTGCAACGTAGTTGCAGACGATTAGAACTTTTTTTGTCGGATTGTATCGAATATACTTGATGATGTTTTCAAGATTGGAGATAAGAGATCCTTCAACTACCTGCATTATGTGCCTTTTCTTATCTCGAACGATCTTATCTTTTTCATTTGTTGGATCGGGTTCAACAATATTGCATTCGGGTATCTGCAACTCAACCCTAAAAATGTCCTCCAAAAAGAGCGGCATTGTAGCTGAAGCAACAAGAACCTTAACGCCCATTGATTGCAGCCATTTAGCTGAAGCCACTATCAAGCCAACGATAAGTGGATCGTAGGCATGAATCTCGTCGAAAATAACGCAGCTATTTGGGAATTCAGCCAATCCTAATTCCCAACCTTTTCCTCGCAGCGCTACTCGTAGTATTTGATGCGGCGTCAGAACTTTGATGGGGAAGTACAATTCTCTTGCAAGAGAGGCAAGACTCTTTGCAAACTAATGAGCTTTGGCGCTATGCTCGCTTTCATAAATACGAAAAAGAAATGCAGCATTCTTATGATGCAAAACTCCTACTGTGTCTTGCGGAAACATACAACTTAACCGCTTGTACATGGCGTTAATACTCGCAGTATAAGGGAGTGTGTAGAACAGCCTTCCGTTTGTTGCTTGGTTGTTTGCAGCCCAAAGCAACATTGCCAGAGTTTTGCCTGAACCGGTCGGAGCCTTTAGGATTCCTGAGCCAACTATTTTTCCACAGCGTTCCTGAAATGGAAGTATTTCTTTCTCTCTAAGCTCTTTTTCATTGATGACCGAGACGAAATCAGACAAAACAGGAATGATTGGGAGAAATTCTTCGCCTGCGGAGCCCAAGTGATCGCTTGTAATCAACAAGCCACGTACGAGACTGATGTTTCTCAAATCTTCACCACTTCTCAACGCGATTTGACGTTGATATGTGCGACTCAGATAAAACTTAGAAACACCAATATTATGAAATCCTTCATCAAGGTTATCAATATTCCATTTTAGATCTAACTGAGCACCGAGAGCTTTCAAATACTCAGTTAATGCAACTTTGTTAACACTTAATTCTTTCACCATTAGCTTCCAGACGCTGGTTTCTTCAAAAGGCAATTGTTCGTGAGGTAAACATCGTTCAACTGTTTCGATGTCAGCGGGAATACTCCTGTGATGCGTGAGAATACTAAAACAACCAGCAACATTCAGTTCTGGACAGATTTGTTTAGCAACTGCTGCAGACAAAATCTCATGCCGTCTCCCCCAGACAGTACCGCCCGGACGAAGAGAGTCTTGAAACCCAATCGCTATTTTTCCTACATCGTGAAGAGCAGAACTTATAAAGAGCGTTTTCTCAATCTCTGTTCTTCTCGCGTCAGACAATGGGAGATTTCTGAGAATAGATTGAGACACTTTGGCTACACGAACCGAATGTTCCAAAAGTGATTCGCCCTTCTTGTTCTTTCCTTTGGGACTCTTAGCCCACAATTCGTCTAAGGTCATTCTGAAGAAAAAGGATGGAGATAAATATGCTTATCTGTTCCAATGATTGAGTAGAACATGTCGTCTCGTTTTGCACGTAATATAGAAGCATTATTTTCATAGCGAACGGCTTGAAATTTACTCATCTTCTTTAGGGTTCGAGTGTATCCAAGTTTTGAGTTATCAAACCATTCTGGCAGTAGTATGATTATACCACCCGCACCTTCTTGAGGAAATGGTACCAGCGTTCCGCTTATTCCCGCTTCCTTCACGGGTTCGGCTTCCACGACCCTATAGCACATTCCCCTGTATTCACCTTCCTTTGTCGTTTCTATCCAGCAGATGTCCTGAGAGCGACCCAATGCAGGTGGGTTCTTTGGGTTCTCAAAGACCTCAGCGAGTTCAAGGTTCTCAATGTACAAGTCGAGTCTTGGATTGACATGGAATTGACGATTGACAATTCCGTACTTGCTCTTCCCAATGTTGGGTTGGAAAGTGTTGTTCTTCAGATTGAATCTCACAGTTCGCTCCAAATCCATCGCTGTTCCATCACTCTGAAAAATATAACCAATGCGTCCAACATCGTTTGGGTATATTTCTCTCGCAGCGATGTTGCCTATCATTCCAAGTATTGTACTGAATGGTGGAACAGGAGAAGTAATGCCAGTACCTGAGTAAAGAAACGGGAGCCGAAACGTGGCTGTCCAACCTCGAATCTTTACGTTCAACAACTTGAGTTTTGGCTTAGTCATAACTTACACCGGAAGATGTTGAGTAAACTGCTCGATGGCTTTGATTGGGGTAGTAATCACCACGGTTAACCCATCAACATTCCATTTCTTTTCGCTCCCCTCTTTTGCTTTCTCTTTCAGTTCGTTTTCGTTCTTGGGATTCAGGTACCCCGTCCGTATGCCGATGTAAATAGGGGTTGCAATTCTCTCTTTGAAATCATTCAGGATTTCTTCAAGAGCGGCGATGTTGATCTCGGGTCCATCGACCGTATCCTTGAAGAGATTATTGAAGATAAGATTACCGCAACTGAGACCGGCCAAGATGATTACCTGAGGATGTACAGGGTCGGCGAATGCCGTTTGCTTTGCACCGCCTCGCATAACGGCTAATGCTTTGAGAATCATCGAAGTACGATTTTTTCTTAGATTTTCAACCAGCTCATAGATTCTTCTTTCACCTGCGTCAGCGGTTTTACGAATCCTTTGCTCCCTCAAATACTTCTTTTCGAATTCTACGTCCAATTCTATTCTATCCCCTTCATTTCGGAAAACTCCGAGTCTGTGGTAGGCTAAACCGAATATCCCTTGCAAATTCGTATCGTAGAACTCTGTTTTGTAACCCAAAGAGTCTGTAGTATATTCGATACCCTGCTGAATGATCTCATCCGATGCACCACCAGGACGTACCCACCCAATATCTTCGGTTCTTGCTGCAACCTTTCTGATAGAAGTCAATATTGATGCTTGAAAAGGGGACGTTCTGATAACAGGTTTTGCTGTGAAGGCTTCTTTTTCTGACTCGGCAGTCTGTTCAGCGTTTTCCTCGGAGGTAGTTTCTTCTTCTGATTCATCTTCATTTCCCCTTTTTAAGGTTTTCATATATCCGAAGATATCATCTTCAGCATAGATGATGGGATCCATATCGCTCCCTATTTTGCTGGGAGTGTGCTTCTTCTCGTCCACTTGCAGAACTTTAATGACAGATTTGGGTTCAGTTGCGTTTTCTTCCTTGAATGTTTCTCGCAACCAACGTTTCCACGCTTGTGCTGACACATAAGGCACTTTAACTTGTTTCCCCCGATCATCAAGCGTGTAATACGTCTTTGGAACGGTTACACCATCAACCGTTCCGGGGCTATTGAGGAATGCTCCTTTGCCTGAGATAAGAAACGTCCCAACGACGTGAGTTAACTGTTTGGATTGTGACATGGCGAAATCTCCTTAGTTGGTTGATTGTGATTTGTTGCTCTTGAACTCTCGGTACAGATTGATGAAATGCAGTCTCATTTGAAAGCGGACTTCATAGATTTCATCATTACCATTTTCATCCTTGCAGAGGTCATCCCAATCATCACAAGTGTATCCTTCCTTCGCCTTGGCAAGTTCACAGTACCATTCCTGCATTTTTCTAGATGTAACCTGACCCCTTTCAAACGGCTCAAGGACATACAATTCAAATTTGCGCAAGCTCCCCTTCTGTTTTTCCATAAAGTAGTCGAAGTAGTCTTTTGCAAACACTTTTATTTTGGGATGCGTAAACATTTCTGTTCCTCCAATTGTAGTCGTTTGATTGTCGGATGGGCTGTCGTGGTTCAAATAAAACCAAATGTACTTCTTCCACCCCTTGTTTGATACTCTCAATGGCATCATCGTTTCCATAGGGAACAAACAAGTGTATTCATCTAAAGTAAGTTTACCTTCCATCGCCATCTGAACCAGATAAGTTTTTGCAGCAGATATCTTGAAGTTATTCTGCTTCATTTCTGCCAATAGCTTTTGTCCCTTCTCTCCGCTCAGATTCTGTTTGAGAAATAATGCTATTCGTTCGGCAACTGATAGCGCAACCGGATTGACTTGAACCACGTTGATTTGGTAAAACTTGAAAAGGTCTTTGCTCGCCGGACGACTCTGTACAAGCCTAATCTCCCTTATCAAGTCGTCATACTGATTACGCAAGCTTTCGTCCCGCTTGACACTTTTTTGTTTTTTTTCTAGTTGTGCGATTAGGGATTCCTGTTTCCGTTTTTTCTTTTTGGATTTTTGATCTTTCTCCGAGTCTTGTTCTTTGGTTCCCTCGACTTCTGGCTCGAGGAGTTTTTCTGGGTCTTCCTCTACAAAGTCGCTTTTCAATAATTGAGAAACCCGCTGCTTTAGATCTAAGGTTAATCCTTTGCTTCCTTCATAGGGATACAATGGCTCGTAATCTGCATTTCGTTCAATCGCTTCCAGCAGTGAGTATCTGTATCTAGTCTGAACAAGCATCTCTTTGATCTCGTCATAATATTGCTGTGCTGCTGTCTGAAGGAATCGAAGAGAGGAATTGGGAATCTCGAAATAATCGCAATCTGCGCTTGTTCCAAAGTTTGAGAAGAACCAGACATTCAGATGCAAGTGGCCTAAATTGTGAAACTCCTTATGATCCTTAAGTTCGCGAAACTTGTTGAGCAAAAACAAAGCAAGAGACTTTGACCCTTTCTCCGTTCCAATCGTTTTCAGCTTATTCTTTTCAGATGCGAAACCGACCTTGGCGATAACCTTTTCATAGATACCCTTGACAATCAGCTCATTCACCTCAGGCACATTGAATTGCAGGCAAACAAGATAGGACTTCATTTTGCCATTCACATTTCTCGAAATCGCAATTACACCCAAAGGTAAGAGTTGCGCCATAAGCAATGCAAGAGAACTGATGTGTGGGCTTCTGCTTCCGGCGGGCAGGGCTTGGGCGTCATTGCCCAGACTACCTGCAAGTGGAAACCAATCACGGCCCAATTCAAATCTCTTCTTTAATAGTTTTTTCTTTTCGTCAGAAGTAAGTGAAAGCTTATCACTGAGTATGGCTCCAATCGAATTGAATACGTTTGTTGACTGCAATCCTGTTACTTCACAAATCTCCTTCGTTCCAGTGTCAGAATTCACCTCCTGAATCAATGAATCGATAAAGATCCTATAATATTTAATGTTCCAATTACTCGGAGAAGAGATCTTACCCTGTAAGACTTCTATATCAGCTCGTAGTTCTTTCAGCCTTGTCTGCAATTTCGCCTTCTTTGTATCTTTTATTTCCTCTTTCAATTGCTCATCCAGCTTATCCTTTTGCTTCTCTAATGATTTGAGTTTAGACAAAGCATTCTTGCGAGTAGTAGCTGTCGAGTAGGCATTTTGCGTCAATGGTCCATTGATAATAACTGAAGAATATGCTTTCAGTTTGCGGTTTGTATCCCCGACCCAATCATTATTCTTAAACACCTTGTTGAGGTCGTTTTTCGTGACTTCGCTGAGAGTCCGTTTACCAGACCTCGCGACTAGAACTGCAAGTCCGGTATCCACAAACGGATTTCCGGTCCAACTAAAATCACTCATTTCTATAGTTCCTTCTATCATTGATTGTCTGGAAATGTTAGTGGCCCGTCAATGGCTCTGTGTTCGGTGAAAGCTCAAAGTAGAGTCTCATGAATTGTCTCCTTTTGTTAGCATACTCTCTGAATAGTAAAAGATGGAGAATACAATCATCAAATCAGTATCATCGTATGATATTTTTCTCTTTGCCATTCTGCTATTTTGCAATCGCTTCCAACATCCCAAACCCCAGCGAATTTTTCTCTCCCAATCCTGATTCATACACGAGTGCAATCAACTCCGGGTTTCCTTCAATAGTAAGCGGGCAGGTAAAGCCAATGACCTCACTTGCGTCCGTGCGCCCCTCTTTTACAGTGATCTTCTGTGTAATGCGTCTTCCCTTCGCAGTTTGCCGCTCGATGTATGATCGGTCCAATGTGCAGCGAAACTCGGTATCCACAGGCTCATGGTCATGCAGAGATCTGTATTTGTTCAGGATATTCTTCCGCAACGCGTCGGCAAGCCGCTCATCGTCCGGTCGAAGATAGTATGGTTGCACCTTGCCATTGCGTTCGTGCATTGTTGAAACAGTCGTCGGAGAGAGCATCGTAAATGTCAAGCAACGCTGCCATTGCGGGTCGGGCAGTGTTTCTACTTGCTCAACTGTGAAACGGCTCGCTTCCGATTCTATAAAGAACTCACGTTTCTCAAACATTCCGGTCACCAGGTGCTGCAATGATTGCTCAACAGGCATCGAGACATACCACTCCACATCCGGTGAAAGGATCAAGAGTCGGCCTTGCCGCGTATCAACACGCGATTGCCGGGGAAGTAACCTTGAGAAGCAAAAGTGTTTGAAGCGTTTGATCGTGCCTTCGATGTGAAAACCTTTGTCATGAAGAAAGGCAGAGTATTCCGGCGAAGAAGTTTCAATCCATTTGTAGATTGCGGAGGAAAGGTAGTATTGGTAGTTCAGCGATATTCCGATTGGAACAGTGGCTGCACCCAATCGTAAACGTAAGCGCATTTCTTCTCCGATCAATTGAAGGACAAGAGACTAAAACAAACGACTCATTAGAACGAGAACCATTAGGCAGGCGCCACTGCTGGATGGGTCGGAATGGTAGAAAGTAGTGGAAAACGAAGGAGAAGTTCAAGGGATCAGTTTGCCAAAGGGCAATCTGACGAACTTTGCCACTCATTTATATAGAGTATGGCAAACCCTTAAAGGCCCGAAAATATTCCAGAAAAAAAAACAGGAAATCGTGTCGGAGCCAGGTTTACATCGAAGTAGAAAGATGTTGATGGCACCAGGTAAGGCTTAAACTGATGGAACCAGTTTGCCAAACCTACTTTGCAGTCGTAACTTATATTATGCAGAAAACGAAAAAGCAGCTGATAGAAAAGTATGCACAGAGGTTTCCAAATGGCAGCGCAGAGTACGGCAGCTTCGCAAAGATAGCTCGCCAGGTTGGATGTACTAAACAGTACGTAACAACAGTTCTCCGTGACCGGATCAAAGTTAAACTTTGGAGTGAGAAGCGTCGTTGTCCAACATGTCGGCAGATATTCACAGTTACGTCAAGGACAAGGAATAAAAAGCATTGCACACACGCATGTGCAACACGATTATATTTCGATAAAATAAGTAATTGTCCGATCTGCAAGACGAAGTTCATCTGGTCCGCAAAAAGCCAGCATTCCTTCAAGCACAATCTTGTGCAAGGACTCATTCGCTTTCCGGCACAATACAAGCCATGCTGCAACCGCTCACATGCCACGCTTTATGCATTGAAGAGACGTAATAAGGCACGTAATCTCAAGGTATAAAACTCGTCTCCTCTTGAATCCGCTCGATTTCCTTTGCAATCATCTCTTGCAGGATCAAAAGATAATGGGCGTCCATTCTGGTAATTGGGAACCTCCTTTTATCCTTCGCCGCTACCTCCCGGCTTGCCCTTACCCATTCATTGATTATTCGTTTTGCTGTTACTGATGGGAGAGGCATTCGGCGTACTCTGCTGTAAGTTGCTGAAGCCTGGCTTTGATGGGTTTCAGCTCCTCTCCTAGCTCCTGCAAATAATCCTTGGGTGTATTTCCTTCCAACATTCTAATGAAGCTCGACTTGGCATTGAAGTTTCCCTGTGCCTCATCCAAATCTTTCTTGATCTCTTCGGCTGTTCGCATGACAAACTCCTTATTTTGCTTAAGAAGAGTGTACGACATATTTGTCGTGTTGTCAAGAATGGTTGTTGGTATTTGTCAGGCTAGATTATTAGATTGATCCACGTATTTGACCTGCCGTTGGCGCTGACGGCCCATTTGAACTGTTTACCCAAAAACAGGACGGGCCTATGGAACAAAAGAAGTTGTTTACACCGCGCACAATTCTTCATCTGAATAAGGTCTATGATCACTTGGAGTTGTTCGTTCTGGACGAAGAGATTATTGAGCCACTTGCGTCAGAATTAATGGTAGTGTACCACAAATACTTCCGCACACGCTACGACGACGCAAACGACTTGAATATTTATTTTGATGTGCTCAACATCGTTATGAACAAGGATTTGTACTGGAAACATCCATTGTCAAACCTCGACAGAATTGCAGCCTTAAAAGTCTTGTTCGAATACTTGGCATCATCCTATGACGTTTCGGATCCCGAAAAGCGAACGAAGTGCATCTATATTCTTATCGCATTGACGAAAGCCCATACTATTCTTGCTTCTTCACTATATCCTGAACCGGTGAATTAAAAGAAGCAGCCCACCCGGGCCGCTCCATACTTCTACACCAAATACTCAACAGTCTTCTCCCTCACTGCATCCTTCAACTTCCGATAACGCATTTCGTCAACACCAAGTTTGGCCTTAACTTCAGTTGAAGTATAGCCGGCGAGCATATCGTCACAGACTACAAACTCATCTGGCGATAAAGCCTGCTCGAATTGATTGGCGATGCAAGCGCTTAATGGATCACGAGTGACGCTTGTGAGTGTATCCGCCAATGTAAATGCTGATCCATCCATTAGGCGTTTGTTGATTGATACCTTATCATGCCGCCACACATCTTTTTTGCTCTTCCCTCCAACTTCTTTTCCGAGTGAATTCCGGTCTTTGATTTCCTTCGACCTGAATTTCATGTAGTGCTTAAGAAGTCGGATATCAGAATGTTTATCATCCTTCAAACTTTCCTTCCACGTAAGCAAAACTAAATCCTGCCTTAGATCTGGACAGCGCGTGAACTTCTCGCTATAATGCCATAATGCGTCGTACGGGAATGGTTGTAGCATGGTGGGGCTCCTGAATAAGTGAAAGGGTAAAGCGTGGTCTATCCCTTTCTTATTCCATTTTTCAGGAGTGTTTTTACGGGTATAAGAGACTGTGAGATCTTACATATCCAATCACCTATCAAGGAGTCATCATGACGACCAACAACGCTATCTATTCCACCATTGATCAACGTCAACTATAATTCCCGTTCAGCGACAATTATATTTCCCGACCGTTAATTAGATGTTTTTCTTCTTCTTGTGCCTCATGTGTGGTATCCTTGCTTGGCGCCTTCCGTGAGTGCATCAGGCGGTAGCTTTGCAAGTTCAGTTCGAGAATAATACTATGACGCACCAAGCGGTCAATTGCTGCCGCTGTGGTGGTAGGGTCTTTGAAGATTTTCTCCCATTGCGAGAAGGGAAGATTGCTGGTGATCATAACACTTCCTCGCTCGTATCGTTCGGAAAGGAGTGTAAAGAGCACTTCCATTTCTTCCCGGGTCTGGTGCACATAGCCGATATCATCAAGCACAAGCAGCTCGTACCCTGCAAGGCGTTTGATGAAGCGTGAGAGCTTCAGGTCCCGTTTGGCAATCAGTAACTCTTGCACGAGCATATTCGAGGGGGCGAATAAGACCCGTCGTCCACCCTGTACGAGTTCCTGGGCAATGGCACAGAGCAGATGCGTTTTGCCACTGCCCGGATTTCCGAAGGCCAAAACATTCTCGCGTCGATCCAAAAACGTTCCTTCCACAAGACTTGCGATCTGGATGGTGATACCGCGGGGGAGTCGGCTGCGCTCGAATTGCGCGAGACTTTTCTCCAAAGGTAATCGCGACTCACGCAAGAAGCGACCAATCCTATTCACGCGGCGGACCTCACATTCCCGCTCCACCACACTGAGCAGATACTGTTCGTACGAGAGTGATTCCTGCTGAGCGACGTGGGCACATTCCTGATAGCATTCCCGTATGGTCGGAAGATGAAGCTCTTTGAGATGAGCGGTGATATCGCTGCCGAGTGTTGTCGTCACAGTGTTCATGCGCTCACCTGCCTGCCGGTAGGCACGGCCTCGTGAACCTGTACGAGCGACACGGCCAGCCGCGAGAGAAGCAGTGTATCGTAACATGAGAGATCGACCGAAGCGATGACGACATCATGTGAGGGAGGAACAGCTGCCTCACGTAATGAGCCCATCGTTGTTCTCAGGACATCTTCCGTGATGATCGTCTGCGTTTTGATCAAGTGCTTCAAGGCGTCATCAACCAGTGCTTCACCTTCGCGTGCCGCACAGTGCAACAGCGTCAAATACCGTTTGTTCGCCTGAGCCCCCGCATAGTCTTTCAACTGATCATAGGCAACACGAAAGTGGTGAGTAGGGAAGAGTTCATTGCGATAACGATAGTTTTCAAATGCACCCGGCTTCCGTACAAGCCATTCAATAATATGGCGATACTGGATGTGACAACCACCTTCACCCCGCAGCCGTGGAAGATGTTCTACGCGGCGTTGCCCATAATACACATCGACGCATTCGGCATGGAGATGGACATCGACCGTCTCACCGATCAAACGGCTATGCACCGAGTAGGTGTTGTGATTGACGCGGATCGTGCTGCTCTGTCCAACGGTGACTTTCAATCGTTTGTCCGCATCCAGACGCTTTGACGGAAGAGCGCCCAGCACCGCAAGCTCTTCTTGGAAACGTTTCTTCCGACCACTGTTCCGCTGATGAAAAACCTTCCGCAGGAATGTTGCATACTCTTTGCGTGTTGCAAAGTCGCGGCTTCCGCGCAACATCAAGGCTTGGTCTACTGCACGCTTGAGTCGGTAATGCCCTTGCTCGACATCGCCATTCTCGTTCGGACTGTTCACGTTCGTCTTTCTCCCTTCGATGGTGTAGTGACGCAGCAGTGCATTGTAACGCTGTGTAAACTCGTCAGGATGTGTTGTCTTTTGCACCGCCGCTGTCAAACGATCCGTCTGATGCGCCTGCGGTATACCGCCCAGTTCCCACAATGCATTCTGGAATCCTTCACTCAGGCTCTCGAAGCTTTCTGAAAAACAGATTGTCACCGTTTCCCAATTCGAATACGTGAGCACAAGGTGATACAACAAATGATCGAATCGCTCTCCTGCGATCGTCACCTGGAGACGACCCATGTCCGTGAAGTCTGATTCGCAGAGCACTCCCGGTGAATGCTCCTGGGCAAAGAACACCTCCCGTTCCGGTCCTTCCAGTGCTCGCCACCGCTTCACTTCTCGCTGTAAGGTCCTCAACTGTCCATCAGAAAACTTTCCCGGATACTGTCGTTGCAACTCTTCGAACAGCGTCTTCGCTTCCAGTCCCGCATTAACCGATAACATGCTGCGCACCCACTGCCAAACATCCGTAAACGGATCGTCGCGTGTGCGCCAATCGTGAACCCTCTGCAGCTCACTCGGCAGTTTTCCTGCTCGAAGATATTTGCGTGCCGTCTTCTCGTCCATGCCCGCTTTTGAAGCGGCTATTGCTTGCGTTTTCTCTGTCTGGAACAACTTCTGTAACCTCCTGACTTGCTGGTCGCTGATCATCCGTTCCCTTTCGTCTGTAACGATTGTTCTCGGATACCAGTCTACCAATTTATTCCCGCATTCTTCGGGAATTCTAATTGTCGTCAGGCGGGATTTCTAAATGTCGCTAATCA
>JBBRUI010000060.1:0-17105 GCA_038247945.1 Bacteroidota bacterium
CATAGCATTGACGAGGGGAATACTGACACTGAAATCGACCCGCTCATCATGGAAAAATCGGGACAGAACAGGAAGCACCAGTGGCTTGAAAATAAAATCGATCGCGGGATCCTTGCCCGCTCCGATAAAATCGGTCATCGATAAGAGGGCGAGCCATTTGACCCCGGGATTTCGCAGAGCCGAATCGACCGCAGCTGTGTAGCCATTCTTGTAACCGAACACGACATGGGTATACGCGAATTTGTCCACTACAAGACGCGCTCGAAAATCATCGATGGAGGAGTAAAAATCTGCCCGTATATTCGCAGATTCGGCCATCCGGCGAATCGAAGCCAGCGTTGCCGCGTCTTCCTCGAATGCAAGAAGAAAAACTGGAGAACGGTAAGCGAAAACAGCAAGCGGTTCGCTACCTGCAGGAACTGCCTGTGACAGGGTAGCCGTAAAAACCGATCCCACACCATCATCGCTCTCGAGCGAAAGGGTCCCGCCCATCAGGGACACGAGACCCTTACAAATGGACAAGCCAAGACCTGATCCCTCGACCGGCAGCGCACCGGAGTTTTCGATCCGGAAAAAGCGCTCGAACAACTCGACCTGTTTCTCTTTAGGAATACCGATACCAGTGTCGCGGATGCGAAATGTGAGCTGTACCTGGCGACGGCCCACGGACGGCTCGGCAGAGACAGTCAGATTCACCTCACCCTCGCTGGTAAACTTGACCGCGTTGTTAAGGAGGTTAATAAGTATCTGTTTGATCCGGATCTCGTCGCCGATGAGGTTGGAAGGAATTGTCGGATCAAGGTCTACAGTGAAGGACAGATCTTTTTCCGCCACCTTTACGGCCACAAGGTTGATAACGTCGTGCAGGAGCGAATTAATATTGTAAGGCGCCACAGACAGTTCCATCTTGCGGTCTTCGATCCGCGAAAACTCGAGGATGTCGTTTATGATCGAAAGAAGCATCGCTGCAGACGAGCGAACTTGCGAAACATAATTTTTCTGCAACGGGGCCAGCGGGGTGCGAGACAAGAGTTCGTTCATGCCAAGAACAGCATTCATCGGCGTCCGCAACTCGTGACTCATATTCGCAAGGAATGCAGCCTTGGCGCGTACCGCAGACTCGGCCTTGTCACGCGCAGCCACGAGCTCGGTCGTGTTGGTTGCGATGGAGATAAGTCCGAAATTCTCGTTCTGATAATCGAGCGGATCAATCTGATAATTAAGGAAGGTCTTCCCCTCGGGATTATCGAATGTGAGTGTACCTTGCTGGGGCTGAGTCCAGTCGCCGGAAAAAAGGCCGGCATACTTCAACATGCCTGCATCGGCATTCTTGAATAGATAATTCCATGGATGATTGACGACGGTACGCCAGTTGTCGAACCCGAGAAGCCGCACAAGGCTCCGGGAGGCATATTCGACGACACCTTCGGGATTGATAATCGTGATGGCATCGGAAGCGGAATCCATCAGAGCTTCGAGAATAGCTTTCGGCTTTATCTCGCCGGTAATGTCGAACTGAGTCATGATGTACCCGAAAGTCCCCGCGGTCGATTTGATAGTGCGCAGGTCTACATAATTCCACCCGATCTCGCTGTTCGGCCTCGTGTACTTGACGACGTGATGCATCGGCTGGTCGAACAGGATACTTTTCTCGATCATCGCTTCGATAAAAACGACATCCACCTTCGGAAGATCCCGGATGCTTTTACCCGCAAGCTCGCGCCAGGAAACAAAACCGTTGGAACGAGCGACAACATCGCTGACCAGGAGAATTTGCAGGTTACGGTCGAAAACCAGCACCTCGCCGGGAATGGATCCCATAAGGGTGTCAAGAATCTTTTTTTGGGAATACAGTTCGGTAACCACGGAAATGTACAAAACCTTACCAAGCAGCCGTCCATCCTGTTCCGCATTCAGGGCCCGTACACGAAACCATTCATATTTGTCACTATCGTTCTGAACAAGGGGAGGAAATATCTCGTCTATTTCCATCCCCTTGTTCAGTTTTTCAAACCATTTCTTTACAAGCAGATGCAGTACCGGATTCTCGATAACGGAAAAAAAATCGGTCTCCTGCGGTACAGCGGGGGTATCAATATTGAAATACTGCCGCGCCACCTTGTTCATACTGAGAATATTGTTTTCCGGACCGAGAAAAATATACAGGTCAGGGGATAAATCCATAAGTATATCCCCATAAAACGCACTTTTTTCCATACTAGGGAGTATATACTCTTCCGGTCTTTTCATCAATTTAACCGTCGTTCTTTTGGCATACGGGAAATACAGCGTCATTTGTTAACAAAGTGTACAAAAACGTAAAGTTTTCGTTTATTCTCTTGCTTTTTTTTTACGAATCGAGTATTTATATATTGTGATCAAACAACAAAGTGCTACCCGCTAAAGACCGGTCGTTCCTCCTCCTTTCGGCCGGTCTTTTTTATGTTGCTAAAACAAACCAATCCGGCTATTCTATCTTTCATGACTAATCAAACCTACACACTCACCATCTCCTGTTCCGACCAAAGCGGCCTCATTGCCGCAATCACCGGATGTATCGCTGAAGCAGGCGGAAACATCCTCAACCTCGCACAGCACACTGCTATCGATATCGGCATGTTCTTCTGCCGCGTTTCATTCACCGAAACCGATGTATTTACCGAAGAAAAATTCACCGTGGCCTTCGACAAGATAGCCGGACAATACCGGATGAACTGGCATTTTTTCAATGACAAGCGAAAAAAGAAAGTCGCCGTACTTGTATCCAAAACCAGCCACTGCCTCTACGAAATCCTCTTGAAGCATGCCGACGGAGAACTCGATTGTGAAATCCCGGTGATTATCTCGAACCATCCCGATCTCGCCCACATTGCGTCTTCTTTCCACATCCCTTTTTTCCAGGTCGATACAGCGAAAGGTAAACAGGCATACGAAAAAGACCTCGAGGAAATTCTCGAAAAATACCAGATCGATCTTGTTGTCCTTGCCCGCTACATGCAGGTAATCAGCGGGGACTTCTGCCGAAAATGGGATACCCGCATCATCAACATTCATCATGGCTTCCTCCCCGCTTTCAAGGGCGCAAAACCCTACCATCAAGCTTGGCAGAAAGGTGTAAAAATTATCGGCGCGACGGGACACTTCGCAACCGAAGACCTCGACCAGGGACCGATCATTTTCCAGGATGTCATCCGGGTAGCGGACACACGTTCTGTGGATGAATTTATCAGGATGGGTAAAGACGTTGAACGCCGGGTTCTGGTAGAGGCAGTACGCCGCTACCTGAGCCACAGCATCTTCCTGCACGACGGCAGGACTTTCGTCATAGAATAAAGCCTCTAGATTAGACGATCCAGCACGTCGACGATCTGCTGGTCGTACAGGCCCGGCTTTTTACGCAGTTCGGCGATTGCCGATTCCTTGTCGTAGATGTCCCGATAATTGCGCCGAGAAATGAGAGCAACAAAGGATTCGGCCACATGGATGAGTCGGGCGATATACGGTATACGATTTCCAGACAAACCCTCGGGATAGCCCGAGCCGTCCATATTCTCGTGATGCATCAGCACCCCGTCTGCGAAAACACCCGTATATTTCTCGGGCACGAATGAAAGCTGGGCAAGACCCTGCTTTACGTGGTTGCGAATTTCGTACTTCTGGTCATCGGTCAACATTTCAGCCGTGAGCAGCTTGGCGTCAATCTCGAGAAAGCCAATATCATAGGCCATACCGACAGCGAAAAAAATCGTCGCTTCGTAACTGCCGATTCCCATTTCCTGGGCAATCTTGAATATCATTTCGGCAACATTCTTCGAATTATTCTTACGGCCGGTAACTTGGTCGATCTGCAGGCCGATTTCTTTGCATTTGTGAGCCAGCTCGTTAAGCGCGGCTTTTTCTTCCTCGGTCGCGGGGGGGCCGGGTAATCCGGTTTCGGCTGCGCCGCTGCCTATCATCCTCATTTCCGTGTCCGCTCCGTAGATCGGCTGGAAAATGCCGAGTGGGGCCAGTGCCGACGGAACCCTGACCAGCTGCGAAACAGTCTGCAGCGTTTCGACAAACTTCTCGTTCTGGGTTTTCGCATTTTTAACGTTGATCACCATATTGATGACTACCAGAATGAAAATAATGAAGCACACACCGGCCAGCAACAGCAGCGCAAGGATGAGGATGCGATTGTTTGTTCCGGTTGCTTCCTTCGACTGAAGGAGAGCGCTTTCGTAGGCCGCCTTCTGGGTATCGAGCAATTCCTGCTGAAACACGTCATTAACCTTCTGTGTTTGCTCCGACGACTGCTGCCTCACGGATTCGAGAGCAAGCTGCAGTTCGAGAGTCGTACGCCCGGAATTGGCACCGGCTGGGGCAGCAACACCAGTCTGAGCTGACGTTGACCCGGTCTGATTGCCCGCAGAAACTGCGGCGACTTTTGCAGGATCGGCACCCCACGCGGAATCCTGGGACTCGAAGGTATTTATTATTTTAACCGTGCGTGCAATTCGATCACTCGAAAGGAAGGGAAACTCGATCAGTTTTTCCTTGACGGCAGCAAAGCCAGCCTTGTCCTTCGCATCCTTGATCTGAACGAGATAGGCGTAATAGATAGTTTCGGAAATCACCTCGATGTTGTCCGGAAGCGCTTCTTCCTTAAACGAGCCGAGTACTGTATTGATGTAGGAAAAAGCCTTGGCATGGTTACCAACCGAATACTGATCATTTGCCTCGTTGAGATACCGCGAAACAAGTGCATCGTCGGCGGCAAACACAAAAGCGGCTGCAAGTGTGCAGCACAGAACGGTTACGATTTTTCGATACTTTTCAGTCATAATTACCTACTCCAATTGCCAAAATCAGCTTCGCATCGTTTTTCATTCCATCAGAGTACACTATCAGAATGTCTTTCAAATCTGCATGAAAGTGAATATCGAAATCCTGCATTTCGGCAAGAACAAACGCAAAGCCCATGTTTCCGCCCATCGCAAAACGAATGCCATCCACTAATAGGTACCCCGGATAATAATCCGCCGCAATCCTGAACCGGCCGGTTTCCCCGACCCTGATATCGCGCAGGCCGAGTCCCGCTACCGGCGTGTAAAAACGCTCTTCGTTCCCGGTAAGGCTGCCCGAATTATACGCAAAGACCGCATAGCCAAGACGTAATACCAGATTCTTGCCGAGCGAATTGTTGGCCGCCGAAACAACTGCCGCTCCGAACCAGTTGAGCGACTGCTCGCCGGTAAAAGACAGAAGCATAGCTCCACCTTCAATATCGGCACCTATCGAAAAAGCTTCAGCATGATAAAAAAGGGAACCCGCGATCGAAAGCCCGTATTTTAAACTCTGAGCCGAATTTTCAGTCACGATACCGGCATTCGCCAGACCAATCATAAAATCCCAAGTGTTCGAGCGGTAGTGATCGTTAAAATCCTGGTCGAGATACACCTTCTTGCCGGTGGTTGTGTTAGTGGCGGTTTTGTACGTCTTGCCGAGATCTTGCTTGATTTTAGTCTCTGCGGCTTTCTGCTTGAAGGAATCGAGTTGTTCCTTTTCGGCTGTTTTCTTTAACTCCGCATCGCGCTTTGCCATAGTCGACTGCAACGATTGGTAGAGCTCCACCGCTTCATTGTTATCGAGATTCCGGTCGATGAGCGCAAGTGACAGGGCCTTTGCCTGCTCCAGGTCGTTCTGGATGACCAGCTGCCGTGCCTTCTTGAGGACATATGCCTCAAGCCGGGGATACCAGGGAGATGCGGCGCCCCGCGAGAGCACCGCGTCAATATTTGGCGTCGATTTTTCGAGAATAGCCGAATCGATCTGGCGATACACGTCTTCGGGAACAACCGCTTGGGCCCAAATGACTGAGGCTGCGACGAGTAAGATCATGGCCAGCAGATTCTTTTTGTGCATATCGCCTTTACTCCCTACTACCATTTTACTTAATATGAATACGTTGTGCTACAGACTCTAATTTGACTTGATCTTGACAAGGAAATAAAACACATTAATAATCGATCTCGAAAGAAGTTTTCGCACAAGAACTTATGCCCGTCACATTAGAATGAGCCAATCCTTTAAAAACCGATCGGTATCTGAAACTAGCTAGAATTAAGGAGCAAGTATGTTGCACAATAATAAACCCGTGTCCTTATATTCTAAACAACACCCCTCTAAATTGCCAATCTTTTTAACCGGTTTATCTAGCAATTCCAAAAAAATGAGACCCCCTTTTTTCATTTTAACTTCGGGTATTCTAATTATTTGTATTCTATTCTTGTTCTGGGATAAGAGACCCGTTCTCGCAGTACCTCGTGATCAAGTTCAATTATTTGAAAAAGCGCTTGCTAAAAACAAGGGTATTTCCGGTTTCCAGGAGTTTCGTTTAACAACATGGGAAGGCTCAACTCCTACGGATAAAATTATTAAGAAATCGGATTTTATCGTCACACGAATAAATCCTGATTTGAGAAGACAAGCAGATACCGGACTTATCCAGCCACTTTTAATAACACCCGCTCAATCCTCGATTTTTCCCGTGCATTTGTTGCGCTTTATACCTTTTGATACACGGTTAAAGTCCGGAGATGCAATTGGTATCCCTCTCAGCTTTGATCCGTTTGTTGCAATTTGGCGCAATGACAAGATAGGAGGTATTGATGCAGTTCCTCCGGCACATTGGGAAGAATTATTTGACAATAAGCAAAATCCCCGGATTAAATACATGCTAGGTCTTGCGGGCATTGATCGTAAAAACAAACTCGAGTGGCTGGGATTTTTTGCGACCTTTCAATTAAAAGAGACATCTCAAATGGAGTTGGCGGCAACCTGGGATGAAGCAGTTCAAAACCTTGAAGCCGTCGGCAACAAGCAACTGTATCAGCAAGGATCATTTTCTTATGGGCTGGCCGATACGTTACTCCTTCTGACAAAAGGCGACTGTTCTGCCGTATTCGCACCAATATCCTCCTATTATGCCCTCGATATTCCCATTCGGGGACAGTTGAAAGTTTCAACACTTCCAATTTCGACGAAGGCAACTCAAGTCAGCACCATTGCTGATGTAACCGTAATAGTACGCTCTTCCGGTATCAAATTTTATAATTACCAAACATGCCTAAAAAGTCTTCTTGCTCAGAACTTCCAGGAAACCATAGCCAGCGCGACACTCACCTTGCCCTGTAATCTTTCCGGACAGTTCAGGGACGAAGCCGCCTTCCTGGCTCGAGAGCGAGCCCGTTCCAGTGCGTACTGGATGATTCTCGGTGATTCTGTAATCGGTGAAACCAAAACAGAAGAATTATTAAACAAAGTTGACATCGCACTCCGGGCGGCTTCGATGATAAAGCGATAATGGAATAGCCGGATTCCTTTTTTTACAGGACCGGCTATTTTCAAGTACAAACCGCCAGGCTTGCTTTTTTTAATTTACCAATTCAGCCAAACCCGTCATGTATTCAATACCCTTCTTCCCTGCCTGGCTATTTGAATATCCGACAACAGGAAGTCCATTCGTACCAACACCAACCAGGAAACGGTTCGAATCGCTATCAACAATCTTATTCGGCAAGACTTGAATTTCCCACGCCCCATTTAATTTTTCCCCGGCACCAACTCCATTTCCCAAGGCTCCGGTTAACCAAGCTATTTTGGAGGTATTCCCCAACCCCTTATATGTTATATAGGGAGTATTACTTGTACGCGGTACAGTTAAACTCAGTTTTTCACCTACCGTCAAATAGGAATCAACAATTACCCGGGTATTCGTGGCAGGAGCGGTATACGTGGGAATATAAATATATTTGACATCACCGGCAAACGAGTCCTGATACGCGATATGAACATGAGAATCCTTATCAACAATCATGCTGACATAGTCACCACCAACTCCGGTATCCAGTGACACCGCTGCTGACCAAGTAGTATTGGCATCATTAGTGGCATATTGATAATAGAGGGTGTTACCGGAATAATACACAAGAATACCCCGTGCAGTAAGCGCTCCGGTGCTTACCCCGCCGACTGCACTATGCAAGCCGACACCGGTACCTGTGGCAAAATACTGTCCTGCATTAGTATTCCCTGAATTGTTGTTCCCACCAAACCGGGTGTTATTAGCCGCAGAATCTGTGTATAAAGGCCACGTATTATTTTCGTTTCGCTGCACGAGATCGGTATTGTTCACATAGAGAGCAGTCCCCTGATTATTGATTTGCTGGGCATTTCCGACGCTGACGGTATTCGTTCCTGTGCGGAAATATCGAAAGATAACCCGGTCATCGATGGAATCATATACCGAGTAGAAAACATGAGTCAGGGCATTGTTACCAACTGTCGCTACATCCGGGTACTGATACCGGTCGAGAACAGCCAGATTGCCTGTTTTATAAAGGTTGTCCAGCCATACATTATTGTCCCGGTAGAAGTAGGAGGATCCGTTCCACGTCGTGTTCGGCGGATCATAAAAGAGATTCATCATAATACCTCCCTTATCCCCGATAGTATCTACCCCGCTTTGCACAATATTTACATCATAAAGAGCTACACGTGAATTGTCAGTATTCAAGTCAAGAGCGGTAAAGGTAAAAAGATCCCAGTTTTCGTATATTTTCGTTTCTGATGCACCTGTCCAGAATTGGGCAAGACCGTAACCCTGAGAGTTATTTTGATACGCGAATTGTACGGTGTTTCCAGACAAGGCCATTGAAGGATACACAGCATTTTTAGAGTTCGGAGCAGTGGCATTTTCACGAAGAGGAGTAAGATCCCAAACCGATAAATACCGGTCATCATCAAGGCTAAGGATAGTCGATGAAGATTCAGCGTTATATGTTGCCGCGTTTTTATTCACATTATTCATACTCGGAATTCCATTAGTATGAACAGTAAGGTATCCACTGCCGGTAGCCTGGATCGTTGTGTTCAGCGACGTAAAGTTTGTCGCGACACTGCTTCCCGGCAAACCGGTACCCTGCTTCGTCGCATAGGTTGCGTCATACCCATCAGGATCCTTTGACAAGCGAATATCGCTCATTGCTCCGGCTACAATAATAGACGGTCTCAGGTTAAACCCATTGACCAGGACTGTTTCATATGCAGCTGGGGCCATCGATCTAACCTGTACCGGATATCGTCCTTTTGCCGTACGATTAAAATCCGCAGAGAGAAGGGTGTTTACCTGTGTAACAATCGAGCTAATATATGGCACCACATCAAATTGTAAAGTCTGAGGCACCACAGCAGTTACACCATCATACACCCGGAAGGTTAATACGACATTCGTTGCCGCTGTATTTGTAATAAAAGCGGTGTTAATGGTCAGGGTAAAGTTGACTATATGACCATTTGCATTTGACTGCTCGGGAGTAGTTTTATCATCGACCGTAAATCCAAGGGTGTTTATTGCTGACCCCAAGGCAACGATACGCGCTGCCAATGGGGATAGAGACGATCCGACGAAGGTGGCAAGAGGTATTTCAACATTGGCTGCAGTTGCGGCTCCGGCTCCTGTCCCGTCCGTATCGAATCCCGTATTCAGAGATACCGTTACCTGGTTTATCTTGATATTATCCTGCAACTTGCCCCGGATCTTGATGATTCCCGAAACATCGGCATCAGCGCCCCCGGTGATATTATCATAGAGACTGTCTACTGTGTATTCCACATGACCTTGCAGAAGTTCGGTACTTTCCCGAATGTCATTTGTATTGGCATCTGTCCAGAGCATATTGTCGTCATAACTGGTAACGGCACCAATTGTTCGGAGTGCCCAAGTTGCGCCAGTTGGGGTATAGCGTTGACCGAGCGGTGCAACTGCTATCTGGGGTTGGGAACCGTCAATATTATCCACTGTCACGTGAACCACCGCGCTGGTTTCCAACGAATCTACACCCGCTGTTGTTCCGGCTGTCGAGTCCCAGACACGCAAAGCAAAAAAGGTTCCGTTAGTAGTATCCTCAGGCATACCGGTGAAAGTTGTAAGTGTCTGCCCATTACCCGAGATATAATTCGAAATCAGGAAGGCCGTTCCGGTACCAGCGCCTGCTCCCGTAGCAGTAAAGAACGTACCAATCGCATTACCGGCCTTGAGAGACGCAGGAGTACCGGCAGGCGCACCGATCAAGGTAAAGTCCGTTGTACCGACTGTATTCACCCAGTAAGTATTGGCGGCGACAAATGAACCGGCATTAACCAGAGTCGAAGAGACCAAATATGCTTCTCCCCCTACACCACCGGCAGTTGTCCCTGTCGCAACAAAGATGGTGCCCGGATTATTTGAAGACGCACCTACCGAGATAAAACTGGCTGTTCCTGCTGATTTAATTCGGTACAAGCTGCCACTCGAGAGTGAAGTCGCCGCGGTTGCGGAAAGAAGGCGGTGGATTGCATAGTATTTTGTTCCGTTTCCGTTTGTATCATTAGTAGTAAAGGTCAGGCGACTTCCGCGAACATTAAAACCGGTGTCACCAAAACTGGTATAATTTAGTGATTCTCCCGAATCTACCGTATCGGCATCACCATTCAAATCGGTAGCAAGATCGATTGAGGTAATCGTAGGTCGATTGTTCTGCACCACGATAGTCTTGACATAATGATGCCCATTACCCGCTTTGTCGTAAATAATATAGTGAAGATTATATTTACCGTCAGAAAGAAGGGTAGAGTTAACCGTTACCGACCAATCATACTTACCGCTCGATAGTTGTAATGTCTCATAATACCCGTCAGCATCGGCGCTCACAGAAGCTTCATCCCGATCGATTGTGATCACATACGAATCAGAAATTGTTCCAGGGTAGTTCACCGTTCCAATCGCATCGGATGCGGTATTATCCATCAAGCTTATCGGTGTTGTAGTCCCGATATTGGCACTGGAACCCTTAAGCTGGTAGAACGTTGTATTTGCAGGATTGGTTACAAAAAGTTCAACACGCCCCAAGCCGCCAACAGTTCCGAGATCGCGTGCCTGTCCCGTAAAAATATGAGCAGTACCCAAAACTGAACTAGCCATAATATAAGCATTATTTGTCGGGTAGGTATTATCTGCTTCAAGCGACAGATAGCTGATAGAGGTAAACCTGTTTACCGATACATCGACTGCCCGGATACGAAGACTGAGTGGTCCGGTACCAGGGGTAACAGTCGTATCAATGGAATAATCATGAAGTATCCAGTTATACGCATCAGTCTTCGTGACATAGGCACTTGTGCCAGAAGCATTGGAAATAATGGAAATATAATTTTGACCTCCATCAATACTTACTTCAAGCTTATCCAAACCGCCAGGGGCATAAATAGTTGCTCCGAGCAAAAAAGATCCTCGCACGCTCGAATTATTGGCAGGAGTTACCGAAGTAATGCTTGGAATATCCTCGTTAAGAGTAATAATAACTTGTTGATAATTACCCGTCACGCCCCGTACATACACAGGAACAGTACTCTTGGTATCATAGGCTCGAACACGAACTAAAATACGACCTGTGGCCCCTGCACCGTTTCCGATGCCGGTTGTTTTTGTCTGAATATAGGTCTTATAGAGTTCTCCTACTTTATTAAGATCATAATCCCAGCTTGTGGTGCCAAGTATCGGGTACCATGACGCACGGTTTTCAAATAAATCATTCGCATCTCCGTCACCGGAAGTACCGCCAGACTTGGAAGTTCCATTCCAGAAATCAAATTGGTCTGAAGAGTAGGTTGCCCCTTCGAATTCTACTTGCATCTCCATACCCATAACACGTTCGCCGTCTGTCGCCACACCCTTGAAAGTAAAAGAACCACCAATTACGTCATTATTCACGGGAGTAATAATGGTGGTTTTTGGCTTGTCCTGATCGTTGTCAATAAAGAAAGACAACGTTGTGGTGGTGATGTTCCCCGTAGCATCAGTAGCAACGGCATCGACATCGATCTGCCAAACACCGGAGTTCAAATAGGTTTCAGTTGCATGGGTAGTATTTGCAAAAGCACTGGTATCCATCGAATATGACCAGTTATATTTATTCGCAGCAGGAATTACTTGAACAACATCCATTTTTCCTATCTGTAATTTTACAGAATCCAGCGCAATGTCATCACTTGCAGTACCTCGAAGGGAAACTACGCCATATACAGTTGCAGTTGGTGCGGGAAAATAAAACCCAACAGTGGGAGGTATATTGTCGAAATAGAAAACTTGACTCTGAAGAGTCGCTTTCCCGGTACCATCTTTCGCTTCAATATAAAAAGTATGCGCACCAGAACTCAAGCTTGCGATATTCAAACTGGCAGCCCAGAGTGCATCATATTGTGCGATCCTGACAACACTACCATTTGAAGTAAAGTCAATCGCCATGCCGCCGCTGGTAGCAGATAGCTTGAAAGCATCGAGACCAAAACCGGAAGAAATTACATAATACGGTGTTCCTGCAGTCATCCCGGTTGGCAAAGTTGTTGCATACACATATACAAGCTGACCTATATAAAGGCCATGCCCAGAATAAGTAAAGGTGTCCGTTGACATATCCGGATTCACGGTAAATCCGCCGGTTGTAGTTGCTCCGGTGATTGTTCCTGTTGTAAAATCATTGGAGTCTATTTTTACTCTAACAGAAGAAACAGTTGTTTCATCCCCTGCAGTTCCGGTAATATTCAATGTACCACTCTGATAGCTGTTTGGTACTGGTGTGGTAATTGTCAGCTCCGGAGCGGTTCTGTCAATCTTTACAACAACACTTTCGGGTCCGCCAACCAAACCCGACGTGCTGTTAACAGTCGATAGACTGATATTACTGGTGATATCACTCGAGCGAATTGTAATCCGGTAGCGGCCTTCTGTGGAAGAAAAAGGAACAACAGACAGGTCTTTCGTCCAATTGAAAGCCTTTGAACCGGCCGGGGAGCCAAGACTAGTCCAGCTCTGAGCCAAAATCCAAGCACTGCCATTCCAGGTTTCAACATAACTATCCGCACCGAGAACTCCGGAAGCATCGGTAATTGATCCGGTAATTGCAGGACTGGAATCTGTCATAACGGTTGTTGAAGTTACCGAAGTACTAACATTGGAGAAAGAAATAGTCGGTGCGGTATTGTCACGATATACATTCAAAATTGTTGTGGCACTGTTTCCCGCCATATCAGAAGATCGCACGGTCAATGTATTCATACCCACAGACAAAGAAGCATTTGAAATGGTGTACCCGGCTCCGCTAAAACCGGTTGCTGTAACAAAGGAGCCGCTGTTGATTTTTACTTCAACAAGGTTGGGGTTAAGCTCGGTAACAGTACCGGCAAGGATCAAGCCACCACTGGTCACCAGTCCGTCACCCGGGGTCACTACAGATAATAGAGGACTAACACTATCAATCTTTGCACTCGGATCCTGGATTCCGGCTGCACCTGAATCACTGTCAAAAAATGCACTGTTTCCGGCTGTATCGGTAATCCTGATCTGAATCGGGGTTGTACCTTCCGGCATAATCAAGGTAGAGCTCCATGTCCATGGTCCAAGGCCGACAAGGTTTGCTACCTGCCAGTTTGTTCCGCCATTTATCGAAAGCTCGACTCGTTGTACACCCGAAGCTATGGCACCGCCGACATCTGAGGCAGTACCGGCGAGCGTAAGAGACGTACTAGTTTTCCATGCGCTCAAGTCGGTTGTCACTGCAACATCCGGTAAAGTCTTGTCAAACTTGTACTGGAATGTTCCCTGCCGTGTTCGTCCATTGCCATCAATCGTACTTACGGTCAAGCTGTTACTCGCAGTTTCACTTATTCCTGTCGTAGGTATTATTGCAGTCCAAGTGTTGCCCACCAACAATTGAGTGAACGTCGTAAAGCCCGCCCCGCTGATCGTTACTTGTGTATTGGCAATATTGAATTCATCAGTCGCTGTTCCCGAAAGCGTAAAGTTGGTTCCCATCCACTGGTTTTGAGCTGTACCGATGACCAGGTCAGGATCTTCGTTGTCCACGATGATATCCATGGTTGCTGCAGGCTGTATAACGGTGACTCCGCTCGTTACTTTCAGCTTGGTAAATGCATCAAAGGTAAACGCCTTGCTATTCTTGTCCGTAACACTCAGCATCAAGGCCTTTGTGCCCTGATTGGTCATCGGAATGGTAAAGCTGCCGCCGGATACTGTCACCGTGACAGGAGTGACGCCTATCATCGCTGTAATTGCAGAGACTACTCCGTCGTCGTCGCTTACGGTTCCTTTGAGGGTCAGTTCTCCTACATAGGGTTTTGCAATACTCGGATCATAATTCGTGAAGGTCACCACAGGTATGTCGGTGTCCTGATTGATTGTCAAAGAGGCATTCGCGGCGGGAGTCGCCACATTGTCGCCTATGGAAATATTTCCGAACCGGTCGCAGGCGATAATCCACAGATATCGGGTTTCGTCTCCGGCAATTCCTGTAGCGCTTGAATCCCAGGTGGTATTTAAATTATTCAGACTGCCGCCAGTCTGATTCCATCCGGTACCGATATTTGCACCAGTGTCGTTAGCAAGAACCTTTACCGCATCGTACGCCGGGGCAGTATTAAGAGAAGTTATCTGCCAGTACACGCTCTTGAGGCTGTTATCATCGCTGATCGACGCCTTTACCGGTATTGTTCCGTTGTACTTGCCACTCGTGGCATCACTTGGCGTCATGTTCAGCGAGACAACCGGCTTCTTTGTTTCTATTGTCACGGTGCGGGTTATACTTCTAGTAAGCCCTGATGCATCTTCTGCACTGAATACCAGTTCCCAAGTACCATCATTTGCGTTTGTGCCAGCATCCACTACAAGTGTCCAGCTCCATGTTGAAGTGGTTGGATATGTAATAAAAACAGAGGCTTCGGGCACTTCATTGTTAGTAACAGACAATGGATCTACTGTTTTAAGTCCCAAGGTATCACTGATAGAACCAGTAAATGTAATCGAGGTCTTAGTGCTTCCACTGATTGTACTGATATAGGCTAAGGGGGTTGTTATCGCTATGTCAGGAGGAGCGTCATCAACTTTTACTATGACTGGATAAACAGCCGGATAACCGAAATTTCCGGCTGTATCCATCGCCCTCAAATAAAGCTCGTTAGTCGCTCCATTCGGAATGCTCACAATGCCGTTCCATGCAGCTGAACCGGACAAGGCTACCCAAGTACTATTATCAAGTGAATATTCCACGACAGATAAATTGACATCCGTAGCAGTACCTGCAAGAGAAATTGAAGTATTCCGCTGCCAGGAACTCAAATTTGTTGTAAGAGTAATTTCAGGATTAACTCTATCAACTTTGAATTTTCGTACAATTTCTGTTAAGCCTCCATCATTATCAAGAGCGCTAAAGGTAAAAACATAATCCCCTGATGCCAAATTCATGAGGGGCAAGTTCCAGAGTTTTTCATCCGTCCCCGGAGAATTATCAAGGATAGTTCCGGACAAGACGGGAAAATTTGTTCCGTTTTGTGTTGTTGTGTATGTGAGTCTATCAAACTCGTTTGCACATTCAACCGTTCCTCCAAAAGAAAATAATCCGGTTTTATTATTCTGAACGTTTTCAGTTCCGACAATCGTTTCTGTGATTTGAGGAGGAAGACCGCTGGTTTTTATATTAAAACCGTATTTGCTACTTCCGTTGTTTACCGCCTTATTTTGATCACGACCGGTAAGTTCCATATAATATTTGTATCCGGCATTTTCGTTAAGCAGAACAGAAAGTAGATAATTCCCACCACTTGAGGTTAGTACAATATCCCGTTTTCCGTCGGTCACCTTGCACAAATCGGATGAGCCATCCGGCCCGGAGGGATCACCACGCTGAGCCCGTGCGCTAGCAACGGCTGCTGCATTACTTAAATCAATTGCGAGTGCCGGAACCCCGGTGAGAAGCGTCTTTGATATCGAACCGGATTTAAGAGTTCCGTCGGTATCCAGAGGCGATGACTTATCAGTCATATAATGCAGAACGATGCCAATTGATTCAGATACAATAGGAACATTATCCCGACCGATGGACACCTGTAATCCAATTCGAGATTTTTTTGCAATTTGCGGGTACGTCAAAGAAGCAAGTATTACTGGATCAAAAGTTTGAACTTCAAAGGTCGGACTATTTTCGGGGTTTATTGAAAATTTGCCCGATGCAAGAGAAAGGGTACTACACGAAACTGCGTTTGTAGCAAGAACTGCTTTGATATTATTGGTATCAGTTTTTGCTCCGTTAAAAATATTCTGTAAATCCGTCATTGTATATGGCACGGCAATACCAAAAACAGTTGAATAAATTTTGTCATATATATAATAAGAGCTGGATGTATTACCGTCTCCGACAGCTATTTGTGGTGTGTATTCTTTCGCATAGTCGGTTACACTGACCGTATAATAAAAATTTTTTGCCGTTGTTGATGTAACAGCATCAGGATTGGGATATAAAACTTGATAGTAGGTATCACTGAAAGTAATATCAATATTCGGCGGAATAGATGTTATTGTTTGGGGCGTGCCAACCATTGCCTTGGTGTCAAAATCATATGCGGTGAAAACCAGACTTGCAACCGAGTTGGTATCAGATACAATTCCGGATATTTTCAGGTCACGCCCAAATGCACTGAAGGTAGGATCAGAACCCAGAGAAGATGGACTCTGGATAACCAGCACGGGCGGCGTATTATCAATTTTATATGTTGTTGTTGCAATACTAGTACGTCTTGCAGTATCTGTCGCGGTTACTGTCGCTTGATAGCTACCATCAGGGATTTCATAAACCCCGGCAGTATTTTTATTGATGAATATATTCCATGAGTTTAAAGCAGGTTCGATAACTGCTTCGAACGGTCCGTAAGAAACAGAATGAAGGGGATTGGTATCCGTCAATGAAACGCTTACCCCTTTCAGCGCTGTTTCGTCGTTCGCGCTTCCTTTCATGGTGAAGGTATTTTTTATAATGCTATCTACCGGCGGATACGTAATACTCACCGTCGGGGGTTTGGTATCAACAGAGCCTCCGAGTCCGATTTCGCAGGTGATGAACGAACCCGATGCGATTAGAACGAAGAGGATTAAGCCTGCGAGGCTGGCTTTTATTTTTCTCATGCGCTGCCTTCCTTAAAAGATGTTGGCCCGAATACCGCCGGTAATATGCGGTACG
>JBBRUI010000061.1:0-17088 GCA_038247945.1 Bacteroidota bacterium
ACCACAAGTGCCGTAATCAGTACAAATCGTTTCATGATTGTATCTCCCTCTGTTTGTTATTTGATGACTAAGAACTTTCCTGTTTTCACTTCTCCTGAATCCGTATTCTTCACACTAAACAAATACAACCCTGTCGCCACTGCCTGATCGAACTTTGTTATCAGGTCCCATGCATGTTCCCCGCCTGAAAATTGTGCCGCTCCTTGTCCGGCCCCAAAGCGACTGAACCAATTGATGTCTGCACCCGAGTAAGTGGCGCCATCATGGCGCAAATTAGCAACAACATCGCCGGCAAGCGTGTACACGCGAATCTCGCATCGGGCAGGAAGATTGTAAAAATAAAGTTTACGCGTGCGTTCGGTTCCTCCATCCCACACAGCATTCACGTAATACGGATTCGGATAGACTCCAATTGTTTTGCCGACAACGGAAGATGTATCTGTTCCGGGAATGACGCGACGGATTTCCGTTTTACTTTGCAGCGAAACAATTCCGTTTGCCGAATCACCCTGATCAAACGCAGCAACGCCGTAAAGATATTGCCAGCCGTTCAAGTGTGTGACGTTCTCCCCTTCCGGCGGAAATCTATACCAATACTGAACAGTATCGCCGGGAAAAGTTTTCGGCTGCGGAAGGGCTATTCTTCCAAAGCCTGTGTTATACCCGATGCGGTTGTCCGGTTTATCAAATTCTCCGACGAGCGCGAGAGTAAGCAAAAGGTTTTCGGGACTGGTGAAATCTGCTCCGGCATTCGAACGATAAATCCTGTACCCTTCAAAATCCCGCGAACGTGTAATCGGATCGATGGAATTTTCCGCAGACGCCTTGTCCCAATAGATGGTCACTTTTTGACTCTCGACGACTGTTTTCACTTTTGGCGAGCGGGGCGGCTGCGGAAGTTGGAAGTGATCGAGCCTGTTGTTGCCGTTTAGATCTTCACCGGGATCCAGAATATTATTGCCGTTAACATCTTCCCCGCCGTATGCTTGCTGGGCAAAGCCTCCATTTGTGTAGAGATTCCTTTTCTGTTCGCGGGTATCCTGGTTCGCTGGCGCTGTCCCGAATTTGCGTGCACACACTACACCAAAAACAACCTGGAGCGAGTCGCCCGGGTTCATTCGCTTAAATGGTCCGGTTGAAATCAGCGTCGTCATGTTATCTGCACGTGTGCGCAGAAGGGCAATTTGCGCGGGCTGCAACGATGTGGCAAGACGATCAAACCTGCTTCGGGCGCCTGCAATATTTCCGGCATCATCGGCAGGAGAAAAATATTCCACCGCTCCTGAAGAACTGCGGAATCTCCACGCGTTGTAATATGTTCGCGTGTTGAGATTGCCAACCGAATCCACGCCACGTGGAAATGGAAACGATCCCAATACGCTCACTCCGATATAACTATTTGCTGCAGGGGGAGTGGGAATACCATCAAAATCAAATGTGTACATCATCCGCAGCGAGTCGACATAGCCGTTTCCGCCATGATCGAAATAACCGGAAGTTCCGGGTCGGACATTGTTCGTATTCCGAACGACTGCGTTGTTCCAAAATCCAACATACACAGAATCGAGAGTGTCTGTGCTTGTGTTGTAGATTTTATAGTTGAGGATGACGAAGAAGTCTGCGAAGGGAAAATTCCATGCGTAACTTTCCTGGCGGACGGTAATTCCAATGGGCGTGTGTTCCGGAATAGTATCGCCCGTTGAAGGGTTGCGGCGGTTCTTATCTGAATAATCGGCAAGGAAATCCTGATGACTTACCGCTTGAGGGTCGAAATACCGTGAGTCCGAAAGCGAGGAACGCTGAAGCATTGTGCTACCCAGCGGTGAGGTGAACTCGTATCCCTGACCGACACGTGCAGCGGACGCTTGATCCGTTGCTCCTGTACTCACAAGTTGTTGTCCTGTTCGTCGGGAAATGGCGCCAAACCAGAGTCCGCCCTGGTAGAGATGTTCAATGCGCGAACCTCTGGGGTATTCGCATGAAGGTTGATCGGGCCAGTAGGCGTTGCGGGTGCCAATGGTTCCGAAATTCGTCACCGTGAGGCCAATGCTGCCTACTGTGGTATAGTTTCGGTCTGTATCATCCGCGACTTTACGAATGTTGTTATCGCGTTCGTCTCCCGCGGCAAAAACAAACCCAAGGAAACCTATGGAGATGATGGTGAGTATGCGTGAAAGTCGGTGCTGCATCAAAAGGGAAAAATTTTTTTTGGGAAGACAACAGGAAAATTGACTACAAGAATTTATGCCTAATCGGAAGGAAAGTCAAGGAATGGAAAATGTAACAGAAAAAATACAAAGGGCATCCACGAAGGAATGCCCTGAGAAAATCATCCTCACGCTGAGCGGAGTCGAAGCGCGGTATTCCGCTCTCGACAGGATTATAACTCTAGTACGTGTCCTTCCGGATAACGAGAGATTGTCCGGCGTAAATCATGCTTCTGCGTTTCAGGGAATTCCATGCGCGGAGTTGTGCCACTTGTACATCATGCGCTTCTGCAATTCCGGAGATTGTATCTCCTTTGCGTACCACGTAGATAATCCGCTTCGATGTTCCTTTCGAATGAGCATTTGCCTCTGCGACAGATTTTTCCTGCGATGAACCGACCTTCGTAATCGTCGGGTAGAGAAGAAGTTTTTTCCCGGGGGCAATGCGCGGCGACCGTATGTTGTTCCAGCGTTCAATCTGCCGGACTGAAATTCCATGCTCAATCGCGATCTTGTGCAACGAATCGCCGGGCTTTACAATGTAGTCGAAGCCTTCTTCGCCAGACTCCTGCGAGGATGATTCGTTTCCGGCCGCAGTAAGCTGTTGAGCAACAGGCGCATTCTTTTCTTTTACCCGGGCCGCGACATCACGTTTGCTTACCCAGATATTCAATTTTGTGCCCGCGTAGATCTTACGGCCGTACGCAAGATTATTCCAATTACGAATATTGGCAGCACGAACGCCATACAACTGCGCAATCCGTCCGATTGTGTCGCCCTTCTTTACTTTGTGTGCAATCTTTGTCCCCTCACCGTACCTTGTTCCTCCTGTCCGCATGTTGCGGGCTTGCGTGCGGACTTCTGAATCATCCGAAGCAAGACTGGTCGTAAGGCGGCGGGCGGTACTGTTTGCGCGGGCAATCGGAATCATGAGACGGGCGCCCTTTATCAATCTCGTGCGAGCACTGATTTCATTTGATTCCGCCAGAAGCTTCTGTGAAATGCCGTAACGACGGGCAAGCTTTTGGACAGTTTCTCCACGACGCACAGTGTGAGTCAGCACGTAGCCCTTTTTGTGCTCGGGAATGGCCGTGTATTTACTGTTGAACTGATCCTTGTCCGTTGAGCGGGGAACTCGTAGCTCATATGTTTTCGAGGACGGCGGTGTGGACCGGTGGAGTAGCGCAGGGTTGAGGTCTTGCAATGTTGCGAGATCCGTGCCCGCACATTCAGCCAGCATCTCCAGGTCAATACAATCATCAACGGAGACAAAATCATAATCGAGCGGTTCGGCCTTTTCGATGTCTTTAAATCCATATTCCTCAGGGTTCATTCCGATGATTGCAACGGCAATGTAGGACGGAACATAGTTCCGGGTTTCACGAGGCAAGTATGCACGCATGTCCCAAAAATCGTTCGTGCCACTACGGCGCATTGCGCGGTACACTCTGCCCGGACCGGCATTGTACGCTGCCATCACCAGATACCAATCATCAAAGTCTTCGTACAAATCCTTCAAGAACCGGGCTGCCGCGCGAGTGGATTTCTCAAAGTCCCGCCGCTCATCATACCAGAAGTTTCCTTTCAATCCATACATAGCGCCCGTGGCGCGCATGAATTGCCAGATGCCTACTGCTTTTGCCCACGACCGGGCAGTTGGTTGTAAACCGCTTTCGACAAGTGAAAGGTAGATAATTTCCTCGGGCAGCCCCTCTTCTTTCATGATACGCTTCATCATCGGAAAATATCTTCCCGAACGGTTCAGCCAGCGTTCCATGTGAACGCGTCCCTTCGTTGTAAAAAACTGGATATGCCTGTCCACAAGCTCGTTGAACACAAGAGGGATGGTGGTGCCTGTAATGATACGTCGCTCCCTGAGCGCGGTTCTTGAACTGTCAACCTGCTCAGAAATCATTGCAAGTTTTTCGCGGAGGGCGAAAATGGAACTTGCAGAATCGACGATACCGGTTTTCCTGATATAACGTTCGTAGTCTTCGATAATAGCCGTGCTGAGATCGTTAAAATCCTGGTTCGCTTCGATGCCGGGAAAATAGCTCAGCTCGTCCAGAATTTGTATTGCACGTTCGAATTGGGATGTTACACGCAACGAGTCGTGGAGTTCTTCCCCCCTTCCTGCAGAAAGATAATGCTGCCGCGCCTGTTCCAATTGCAGCGCGATCAGCGAATCGTTGTTGACGAATACCTCGTCGGCAATCGGTTGAGGTTTTGCTGTAAAGTAGGGAGCTCGTTGAGATGGTGTGGGGACTTGAGAAACCGACTGGGGCGTCGGAGAGGATTCTTTAGTAGAGTGTTCGGTAGAACACCCTCCAACCAACAACATTACGCCCACAGCACCAAGAATTGTTTTTCTCATTGTTCCGCTCGAAATTAGTGTTCATATCAGTGCGCCTGACGACGGTAGTGTATTCAAGATACACCACAGTTAAAGTACAGTCAAGAAAATTCTCGGTTCATCGCCCGAAATAATACCGGACATCCCTGCTTCATACTGCTTACCGCTTAGAGGGGAATGTTGCCATGCTTCTTTTTCGGGTTCGTATCAACTTTATTCTCCAGCATGCGAAGCGCATGGATCAAACGTGGACGCGTGTCACTCGGCAAAATTACCGCGTCAATGTACCCGCGCCGCGCAGCTAAATAGGGATTTGCAAATTTCTCACGATACTCTGCTTCCTTCTCCGATAGAGCCCTATCTCTATCATCGGCTTTTTCAATCTCTTTCTTGAATATGATTTCGGCTGCACCTTTGGGACCCATCACGGCAATTTCGGCTGAAGGCCAGGCGAAATTCATGTCGCCGCGAATGTGCTTGGAGTTCATAACATCATACGCACCTCCGTATGCTTTGCGTGTGATGACCGTAACCTTCGGGACGGTAGCTTCACAAAATGCGTATAACAGCTTCGCTCCGTTCATTATGATTCCCCGCCATTCCTGATCTGTTCCCGGCAAAAAGCCCGGAACGTCCTCAAAGACAACAAGAGGAATATTGAATGCATCGCAGAAGCGAACGAATCGTGCAGCCTTCTTCGACGAGTCGATGTCCAGAACCCCGGCAAGAATGTTAGGCTGGTTTGCGACAATTCCAACAGGCATTCCGCCGAGGCGCGCAAATCCGACAACCATATTCTCTGCGTAGAGTTCGTGGATTTCAAAAAAGTCTGCATCATCCACCACCAATGCTATCACCTGCTTTATGTCGTAAGGCTTATTGGGGTTTTCGGGGATGATAGAATCAAGGGCAGTTTCTCTCCTGTTCACATCGTCAATACTTGATCGGCGGGGCGCATCATCCATATTGTTTGATGGAATAAAGCTGAAGAGAGTTCGGATTTTTTGAAGACAGTCCACTTCATTCTCTGCAGCGAAATGTGCGACACCGCTTTTTGATGCATGCGTGATCGCGCCGCCAAGTTCTTCAGAAGAAACCTCTTCGTGCGTCACGGTCTTCACAACGTTCGGCCCCGTGACGAACATGTAGCTTGTGTTCTTCACCATCAGCGTGAAATCTGTAATCGCAGGCGAATACACCGCGCCGCCTGCACATGGACCCATGATTGCAGAAATTTGGGGAATCACACCCGAGGCCAGAGTGTTACGAAGAAAAATATCTGCATACGCGCCGAGGCTCACAACGCCTTCCTGAATACGTGCGCCGCCGGAGTCGTTCAGCCCAATCACGGGAGAACCAATCTTCATTGCAAGATCCATAACCTTGCAGATCTTTTTTCCGTGCGCTTCGGAGAGCGAACCACCGAACACTGTAAAATCCTGACTGAACACACAAACGGTTCGTCCGTCGATTGCTCCCGTTCCTGTTACAACGCCGTCGCCGGGATACCGCTGGTTCTCCAATCCGAAATCTGTTGACCGGTGTTCAACCAGCATATCCAATTCCTGAAAGCTTCCTTCATCAAGCAAGATGTGCAGACGCTCGCGAGCGGTCAGCTTTCCTTTTTTGTGCTGATCTTTGATTCGCTGTTCCCCGCCACCCAGCAACGCCTCCGCCTCAAGCTGCTGAAGATATTCCACACTGTTCTTCGACATTATTCTTTCTAACAAAATGTTGTTGAAAAAACTTTCAGACCGGAACTAAATTGGAGATGACAACCGAATAATTTGGCGAGGAATGCTGGTGTAAATATACCTCCGTCGATTTCTAATGTCAACGACTTATTCAATATCCACCCAACGTTTCAACTTGCCGGCTTTCTTCAACTTGTATCGCTCCCAATATGTCTGTCCGACAATTCCCCCGATAATAAAAATGATGCTGGAGTAATAAATCCAGATGAGCAGAACGAGAATAAACGCGTACGGCCCGTAGATCGTCCCGATGGCGGAGAAGCTTCCGAGATAGACCGCGAACAGTTTACCGGAGATAACCCACAGCACGGTGGTCGTGATTGTGGAAATGATGCCCGCTCTCTTCGGAGGCTTCATGTCGGGAATGTACACGTACACGATATAAAACATTACGGCAGTCAGGATGATGACGATCGTCGTCGGGAGTGTATCACTCACAATGGCGACGTTAAAATAGCCAAGCTCAGGAAACTTTTTCATAATGCTCTCAACGAGCGTAAATGCCCAAATGGAAATATTCGATGCTATGAACAGAACAAAGATGAGAAGGATAAAAAATACGTCATGCATCAGACTGACAAAAAAACCGCGGGTTCTTTTTAGATGGTAGATACGATGAAGCACGCTGCGCAGTGCATCGAACAAGGCCGTAGCGGTCCAAATCAGAATAATGATTCCAAAAATTCCGATCGAACGCCTGTATTCGATCACATCTGAAATGACTGCCAGAATGGAATCTTTGATGTTCGTTGCAAAGGGCTGTGGGGGGAAAATCGTATCGAGTACCTCGTTGATCTGGGATATTCCTGCCTGAGAAGAATTGAGGAACACGCCCACCGCTGAAGCTGCGAGCAGGAAGAGCGGGATCATAGTGAAAAGACAATTGAATGCGAGACCGGAAGCCAGAAAAAGTATGTCCTCGCCGAAAAGCTTCTTCCCGATTCGCGTGAAATAAAACCACACCACTTCGAGGTAACGGAGGGAAAGCTTTACGGCTTTGATGACGAATTCAATCATGCGGCTTTAGCAAACGTTAGGGAGAGCCGGTCGGGCGTTCTACCGGAGATCATGCAGATTTTAGATTCGCAAACTTCAACATCAGGTTCTTACGTCCGACAGATTCAAAATCGACTGTTGCGCGGGCATTGTCTCCCTTGCCGTCAATCGCCACAATGCGTCCCCTCCCGAACGATTCGTGCAGAACGCCGGCGCCAATTTTATGGATAACCTTGCCTCCAACCTGTGATTCGTTCTCGTAATCAGGCATCGTATCCGTAAAGTAGCGCGCATTGTCATCGGGGACTTTGCGGAACGCGGTGCGGGACTTTGGAACTGAATAACGTGTAGCTGCGGATCCGCTCCGTTGAGTGCTGAGTGCGGCAAGGCGTGTGCTTCCTTCCGTTTCGAGCAGGGTCGGTTCAATTTCATCGAGGAATCTGGACTTCACCGAATAACTCATCTCACCAAAACGATAGCGCGTCAACGCGTACATCAAATTCAGCTTTGTCATTGCACGCGTGATGCCGACATAGAATAGACGCCGTTCTTCTTCCAGCTCTTTTTTCTCCAGCATGGAATTGGAAAGAGGAAACAAGCCTTCTTCAAGTCCGGTAATAAACACAACGGGAAATTCCAATCCCTTTGCCGCGTGCAGCGTCATCAGCGTAACGGCATTCCGCCCGAACTCCGCCTGATCAACATCCGAGACGAGCGAAACTTCTTCCAGGAATCCGTCAAGTCCGGCATCCGGATGCAAGTCGTTATACTCGCTCAAGGCAGAAAGAAGTTCGATCACGTTTTCACGCCTCGTCAGCGACTCCATCGTGTTCTCATTCTTATAGGACTGAAGAATGCCCAACTCATCGACAAGCGAACGTGCAAGCTCGCTCACACTCATTTCATTTTTAAGCTTGATGTACTTTTGCAGGAACGATGCAAAGAGACGTACGGCTTTGAGTCCCCGATCAGGAACTGCTTCGCTGAGTTTCTCCGCAGCAAGCGCGTCAACCAACGCCAGACTGTTGGCTCGTGCGAACACCAGAATCTTCTCGATTGTGGTTTCGCCGATTCCACGTACCGGATAGTTGATAACGCGGAGAATGCTTTCCGCATCTTTCGGATTTGCGATCACGCGCAAGTACGCAAGTACGTCCTTGATTTCTTTCCTCTTGTAGAATGCAACACCGCCAACGATCATGTACGGAATCCCGTTTCGACGCAGCGCGTCTTCAATCGTGCGCGATTGTGCATTGGTGCGATAGAGAACTGCAAAATCTTTCAGGTCAAGCTTTCGCTTCCGCGACTCCTCTTCGATCTTGTGAACAATCTTGTAACCCTCTTCCCTGTCATCGTCGCATACTGTGAGAGTGACAAGTTCGCCCTGATGGTTTTCCGTCCAAAGTGTTTTTGCAATCTGCTCGGTGTTGTTCTTAATGAGCGAGTCAGCGGTGGCAAGGATTGTTTTCGTCGAGCGATAATTTTGTTCGAGCCGGAACGTCTTCGCATCGGGATAATCTTTCCCGAACTCCAGGATGTTCCGTATATCGGCGCCGCGAAATGCATAGATGCTCTGAGCGTCATCCCCCACAACGCAAACATTCCGGCTCATGCTTGCCAGTTCTTTTATCAATTTATATTGAACCCGGTTCGTATCCTGATATTCATCGACCATGATGTAGCGGAAGCGCCACTGGTAGCGTTGCAAAATATCTTTGTGCTTCTGAAATAACTCCAGCGGCTTGAGCAATAAGTCATCGAAGTCCATCGCATTGTTTGCCTTCAGGCGCTTCTCGTATTCCTCGTAGACCATTGCTGTTTTCTCGAGCAACGGATCCATTGCAGAGCCTTTGTAGACCGTTGGGGAAATCATCTGGTTCTTCGCGCTGCTGATGCGTGATCGGATTCCGCTGGCAGGAAATTGTTGCTGCGAGATGTTGAATGAGTTCATGATGCTCTTGATCATCTGCGATGAATCATCTGTATCGTAGATGGAAAAACTGCGGCTGTATCCCAAATGCTCGCACTCGAAACGAAGAATGCGGGCAAAGATCGAATGAAACGTTCCCATCCAGATGGAGCGGGATTCCGGCCCAACGAGAGAGATAATCCTCTCCTTCATTTCCTGTGCGGCCTTGTTCGTGAAGGTCAGTGCAAGAATCGATTCCGGACGCTTTCCCTGTGAGATGATATACGCGGTCCGGTAGGTCAGAACACGCGTCTTTCCACTTCCGGCTCCGGCGACAATCATCACCGGACCATCGATTGCAGTTACAGCATCACGTTGGACAGGATTAAGTGAATCAAGGAATGAAGACATTATTTCGGGTGATAAAAGAGAATGAAATACTTGTATGATGATAACGAAATTGCATGCGTGAGGCAACCGGTTGTGGTGTCCTGATTTCCGACATAGAGTCTATATCGGATTCAAGGGGCGTGCAGACATGAAATGAAAAAAGGGAACCCGATAATTTCAGATTCCCTCATGCCCGAGAAAATTTATTTAGATCAAATCATCAACGCGCCTTCGAGCTTCAACAAGAATTCCTTCGTCTTGATGCCGGACGAGTAACCAACAAGAGAGCCGTCCGTTCCGAGAACACGATGACAGGGACCGACGATGGGAAGAGGGTTCGCTGCATTAGCGCGGCCGATCGCCTGAAAACCTTTGCTTGTGCCGAGGCGTTTCGCAAGCTGTTTGTAACTGATTGTCGTGCCGTAGGGAATCTTGTTCAGCTCTTTCCACACACGGATTTGAAACGGACTGCCGATAAGATCGATGGGCAAATTGAACTTCGCCAGTTTGCCATTGAAGTAGCGGGCGAGTTGGTCGATGATTTCCTTGTTACGCGACTTGTTGTCCACCACTTCATTGTTATCAAAGTTCTCGTGCAGCCATCCAAAGAAGTCCTTCCGGTTCTGGCGCGGCACACTGATTTTACATGCTCCTTTTTCAGTTGAAGCGACGTAAATAAGTCCGACTTTGGAATCGAATGAGGTGCAATAAACCATTGGAACAGTGTGTCGGTAGATTGAGGCGCGTATCGAACGCGGAAGTCAGTGGATGTGGTTTGAGTATAAAGAAAGCATCTTTGAAACGCAATAGGAAATTCGTCGCGTTTCATTCATGAAAAATATTTTTGTCAGAAGAAAGCGCGAACTTCTGCACGCGCAGTGTGAACCGGAGAGCGTCCGCCTTCTGTCCTCCCATCGTAGTTGAGCGTGGCCTGAATGAACTGCGTTACCCGGTAATCGAATGCTGCGCGCCAGATGTATGTCTTCCCTGCGACACGTCCGCCTGTAAGTTCGAACGGGAATGCATCAAGTGCACGACTTAACAACACTTCCTCACGTGCTGCTTCAACTCTCGCCTGGCCGGTTCCCTGGAATGCATACACAAGCCGGAGCGACTGCGTGTTCAGGGCCGCATTCACAGCTGGCGATTGATGTTCATCTGTTGATTTTCCGACTTCGAACTTCATCCCCAACTCCACATTCTGATACGGTCGATATGAGAGATCGAAGGCGAGCGAGTTCGATTCAATATTCCGAAGTCTGCTGGAAGGCTCAGTACTGCTCACCCGGTCGTTCCGGTTCACAAGGTCAATTTGGTTTGCAATTTCCGCCACAAGCTGCCATCGCAACCGTATTGAGCGTTCGCGCGCAAAATTCCGTTCCTGGGTTCCACGCGAACTGCTCGATGCGAACTTGTTGGATCCTTTACGCTGCGAGTAACGAAGCCGTGCCGAGAACTCCGGCCTTCCCTCAAACACATTAACGTCTTGAGTGAAAAGCGTTGAACCGGAGATCGTTGAATCAGATTGAAATTTGCTGAAGCGCAGCAGGTAAATATCCTTCAGGTTCGGCTCGCTGCTTTTTTCTTCCACCCTGACGTACGTTTCGCTTGTGATGACGCCGAGGATATTCTGTAATATGGTTTCAGAGGAAGAGATGAAACGGCTCGGGACTACTCTAATCCGGGCGCTGGTTTTCAGATCAATTACCGGAAACAGTTGGTCGGAAGGAACCGTGGTCGTTATATAATCACCGTCAAATCGTGCCGGCTCGAACTCGCTCTCCTCGGCTACGCCGTTGTTGTTCAGGTCGCCCAAATACTTGTAGTTGCCTGTCCCAGTCGCAACACGGATAAAAACCCGTTCCAATCTCGACGAGCGTTCCGTCGAAACTTCATAGAAGAGATCGGCTTCAATCCCCCGGTCAAAAGGAGAATATCGCGTCTGGTTCCGGACGAGGACGGTTTGTATATCGGCGTTGCCGGCTAGCTTGAAGGATCCGAAGAATTGTTTCTTCCGAATGGTAACATCCATTGCCGACGATAAAGTGTTCCATTCAGGCATTCTCCATCCGTATGTTTGCGTAAATGATTTGGATTCCCTCACGAGATTTCCCGCAGCATATTTATCATCGGCACGGAATTCAAGCTGGGCTGAAAGTGACATGTTCCAGAATTCTTTAATTCGAATGCCGGGAGTGAACGCGTTGAACGCGAAGCTTCCATCCTTCAGAGAATCTCTTGAGAGAAAGCTAATGCGGCGGTTTTCATTTTCGTATCGGAAAAACGGATTTAGAATTCCAAGTCGATGCTCGACTGAACCGTTTTGTCTCAGCCATGAACTGTAGTTGTCTATAAGATTTTCACGCGTGCGAATGCTTTCCAGATAATAATTCACTGTGGGAATCGAATCGGCTTTCATCGCGAAGCTTGCCTCGTTTCTAATTGAACGCAGTGCATCGCCACGCGTGATTTTGCCGTAGCCCGTTGCAACAGCGATGGAACCGGAAGGCAAATACCGGAGTGATCCTTCCTGAATTTCTTCGTCAGATTGACTGAAGCTATCGAATCCCCACTTGCGGTTAAACTCGATTTCGTTTGTCCGGTCCACTGGAACGAAACGCTTGTTCACCAATCGCTCTTTCAACCGTACATCGAACGAGCCTATGTTCTTCCCTCCTATCGTCACGTCACGGGGAGTGTAGAGAGCCTCGAACCTAACCGCTTGTCCGTTGTTGTCTTCATCGTTCAATGTGGAAAGACGATTGGCATCGAACCCGCTCAGCCCGAATTCTCCGGTGAGCTTCAGGTCGGGTGTCGGAATAACATCGAGGGCAAAATCCATCACACGCGACGATTGCGGCAGCGGCAAAAACCTCACAGGCAAATAATCTCCCTGGTTCGGACCCTTCCATACAAACACTCCGACCGCCTGGCGAATGTATTCGCCTTGTCCGAACTGAACACTCGAGAATGAAATCACATACTGCGCGTTTCGTCCCGGCGCATACCGGAAGAAATGGTACGTTACTCCGTTCACGAGCGCGCTGTCGGGAACGTAATACCCGTTTGAGTCAACCCGAACAACACCGCTCAGCGCGGCTTTGGAACGGTCATCGCCCGCGAGTTGAAGCACGGCGCGGGCGCTGTCTGTTAACGACAAGTCTATCGGCGCGTCGGGGTCATCGGCTTCACGCAAAAATGTGAACGTGAACTTCGCTTTGTTCTCGAAAAAACTCGACGAGTTTTGTCCTGCAAGAAATGATCGTGAGAATTGCCTGTCGGTATATTCAAAGTCTATGGTGATGCGAGAAGCAGATGTTATCAGCCGGCGGGGAGTGAATATTACTTCGCCGTTGGAGTAATCGATTGTATAGTCGTTCGTCTCGCCGCGTGTTTGCAGTTCGCCGTTGATGTAGACTCTTTCAGTTCCTGCAATGACAATAATCTGGCGTTCATTGTTTCTTCCCGTCAGGCGATATGGACCCTGAACCGCTTCCAATCCTTGAAATTGATTTGTGTTGAACTTCCCCCGCGATGAAGCTGCCGATGCGAGGAACGAACCCGTCGTAAATCCCGGATGATAATCCGCTGCAACCTTCGCTCCCTGCACTTTGCGCGTCAGACTCGCAAACTCAGTCCCGCCCAATTCAATATCGAAGTCGCCGAGTGTTGCCGTCGCGTCGGTACTCCGTAACTCAACAAACACTTTATCGAATTCCTGCAGCGTTTGCGTTGTGCCTTCCGGCTGGATGGGCGTGTTCTCGTCCGTCAGCGCAGCAACCACTTCAATATCGGAAGTTATCTTGCCGGCGAGTTGCAGACGCAGACCGGAGTTCAGCGAGAAATCTCTGTTCGAGCCAACGGTGAATCCCCGCACGATACTGCCGCTTTTTTGCAGATTCTGTCCGAAAATATCATTCAACCCAAAAGAAGAACGGGGCCGCGAAACCCGTAGCGTGTCGCGTCCGGTGGAATCCTTCAAGACCATCAACTTGCGGCGGAAATATATATCCTGGAATTTGTAGGGGAAGAAATCAAAAAACAAAACCACAGAGTAGCGCTGCACCGTATCCGCGAACAGCCGCCGGACAAATGCCGAGTCGAATGTAATCCTGCCGAACCGATAATCGATTAAGTATTCAGAACCTCGTTGTAGCGTCCGCGATGAGTCGAGCACGAGACTGTCGCTTTTCTCCACGATAAATTGCCGGGGTAGCTGAAACGATGAGTCCTTGTTCGTTCTCGTCAGAACGATTTGAACATGCGTAGCGGGAAGCCGAACACGGGATGAAATCTGCGCAGAGGCAAAATCGACAAACACACTAACGGAAACGGCAAGGATGAAGTAGGATATGGGGGACACTCTGCTCATCTGTACAGAATATACGTGAATGAAGAATCGTATCAAAGATGAGCGAAGCGAACTCACTAATAGTGATCAGAGCCAGAAGCTTGCGGGCGAACGCGATCGAGAGCAATTCCCGGAGACAGAATAGAAAATGTTCCACCGACTTGCAATAAGGTTGTTACCGATACGAAGCTGACACATCCTCCACTAATCGGTGGCGAAAGCCGAGCTTCCACGATGGCTATGTGTAGATTGTAGAAAATCCACGTTCTCTTTGCAACAACCCGGTGATGATTGATACCTGTTTTGAGAATTAGTACGAAACGTGACCGTGATAACGTGGTACGCGGTTTGACAATAATTGATGCGAGGCGTTGTTATTTTTTTATCAGTGAGGATTGTATGAGCGTGTTAAGTCTTGTTCTCTACGTCGCGTTGGGTTGGATTGTGATTCGCTTCCTTCGCAAGCCGAGTCACCGCGAACGGGTTGAGCAACATATTATCCAGACGTATTTTTAATTTTTGATTTGTTATCGGCTGCCGCTCGTACTCGCAAAGGAAGGCCTCATGAACAGGGAAAACTTTCTCTCACCCTGTTGATGTTATTTTCATATCGTGATAAAACAAAATGGTCAACCTTTCAGTTGACCATTTCTTGTACCAAAGGAGGGACTCCGCCGAAGGCGTCCCTTCCCCGAAGGGGTCCTTCGGACGGGAGAACCCTCATCCACTTGTACCAAAGGAGGGACTCGAACCCTCACCCGGTTTAGGCCGGACTGGATTTTGAGTCCAGCGCGTCTACCAATTCCGCCACTTTGGCGTCTCAAGTACAAGAGAAGATAAAAAAATCCCGTAAGAAACCAAAACTACTTTCCCTGCATCCCCTCCATCATGTCAACAGATTTTTGTCTCTTGTATCCGTCAGGCAAATTGAACAACGTGCCTTCGAGCGATTTTGTTTCTATGCGAGTCACCTCTTGTGATTCGATAAGATTTCCATCGAGCTTTGTCACCGAGAGCATTGGGTAGATTCCCATCTTCATGACTTCGTTCGTAGCGCCTTCCGCCACGTTCGTGTGTTCCTGTCCCATGGCTTTCGAGATTGCCCGGACGAGTTGACCGAGTTTTTTGGTTCCCCACAACTCCGTCACTTCAGTGTTCCGCTTGATGATGAATTGTTGGCACGAATATCCGGCAATAACTTTCCTCTTTCCTGTTTTCTTTACCGAATATTTTGCAGACGTCCCTCCGACACCGAAGATCTCCTGAGCTTTCTCATCCTGGGAAATTTCGAAGAATGTTTTATCGTCGTCATTCACCATATAGATTTTCTTCTGATCCGTCCGATAGATCATCGTCGAACCGGGCACCGCCCCTCCTTTTGTTTCAATCCTCACCATATCCTTCTTTATCCACATGGTCATGATAAACTCTTGCGCCTTTCCCATCTCATCCGTGGTGATATTCTTTGTCTCCACAATTCCTTCAAACTGGGCATAGGTCTGGTCTGCAATCAATAACACAAAAAACAGAACCACTGCTTTCAAACGGAAACTACGTACAACAAAAGTATGCACTAAATTCTCTCGATTTTTCTGATGATTTGATTTGGGTTATCTGCGGATTACAATCCGTGCCGTCGGTGCCGATGTGGACATTACATTTTGGAAAGTCTGCGTCCTTGTATTCGTCTGCGGCGTCGATGTCTTCAACAAATGCAGAAAGAATGGGGATGGCGAATTATCAGGAAATGGTTCAACCGTAACAAGGAATGTATATCCAAGAGAAGTAAGATTCGGATGAAACGTTCCTCTCACGAAATCCTGACCCGGAAAATTATAACCGGCTCCCGCTGTGCCTCCGTTCGGGCCGGCCCCATCGTAATCCGCACTGTCGGCACGGGCGAATTTACCTGTGGAGTAATACGCGACGACAGGGTCCGGCGGAACAGCGATCGGGCTTTGAACAACCCAACTCTCGTATCTCCATTGTGCCGTCAATGCCGGGAGATTCTTTAATCCCGCTGTTGCCGACGAACCAAGCTCAACAAGCCAAACTCCTGAATTCGAATCAGCAGGCGAAGTCGGAGCGACGATAGTACATTTTCCCGAAGCGGTAGAGAAGCTGGTCTTCAACCCGCCGGCAAAGGCAATAGTCAGGTCGGCGATTGCATTCGATGCGTCTCCGTAAAACTTGCCGCCGATAAGAATTGAGCCGGGTTCACTGTGATTGGCTTTGGCAAGCGCTTCGGCCGTCTGAACAGAAATAGAAACGTCGCTTAACAATTGCGGATCGTTGCCGGGCGGCAGACTGAACTCAGGAGAGCCGCCGTTCAGAGACCGCAACGATCCATCCCCGGCAATATTGAACTCGCCCGCGCTTAGAAAATCACCCTCATGTTGCGGAGAGTTTTCTCCCGATACTTTACTGAAAGTATAATATCGTACCCACACCTGGTAATGTCCGGCGCCTTGCGGAAGACCGGGAAGGTTGCTGACAGAAACAGAAACCGGCTCAACGACTTCATTGGATTGTTTGCAGGCCGTGAAAGAGAGGCAGACGATTATTGCGAGGAGATATTTCATTCTAATTCCCTTTCCCCGGCCAAACCGAAACACCCGCTGCGAACCCGCCGACTTCGATTCGTTTGAACACCTGCTGGGTCCCCGTATCAATAAGAACGAGGAAACCCGGATCTGTGCTGCCGACTGTGGGGTGATGCGGTGGTTCAGCGGACTGCAAATTCTCACACGTTACGTACACAACTTTGCTGTCTTCGGAAATATCAATACCGTGCGGTTGCTGTCCGACATTCACAATCGTTGTAGCGAGCGTGTTCGTGAGAGCGTTAATCACCGAAACAGAACCCGAACCCTGATTACAAACGTAGAGATATTTTTTGTCCCGCGTAACCTCGCATTGCAGCGGTCGCGTTCCAACCGTAATAGAGTCCCGCCACGTGAATGTATCGCCGACTCGTTCGATCACCGAGACCTGCCCGGTGCCGTTGAGCGTTGTATAAATAAACTTGTCGTCATCGCGGACAGCGATCTGGTACGGCTTGTAGCGGAAGGAACCGAAGGGCGGGACGCCGGGCGCAACCGGGATAGTCGCCACGATAGAATCATTCT
>JBBRUI010000062.1:0-17030 GCA_038247945.1 Bacteroidota bacterium
CATCCTTGCGGCCAAGATACGCGTACGCAATGCCGAGAGAACTATGGAGCCGGGCATCTTCCGGAGCGGATTGAATTCTGGTTTCAAGTTGTTTCTGTGCATCCTCGGCGAAACGACGGGCAGCGGCCTCATTGCCTTTTGCGCGTTCGATACGCGCCTGAATAAGTGAAAGAGGTACATACGCGAATTGGTTGTCAATATTACCGGAAGGCCGTAGGTCTTGCAGTGCTGCTTCAGCGGCGCTCAGGTCTCCACGAAAGAGCTCGACGCGCAGCATTGTAGCGAAGAGAATTTCAGATCGGATCCGGGTAACATTCCTTGCATCGATGAGGATCTTCTCCGCCCGATCGAGATCACCGGTCCAAAGAACGATATTGGCTGCTTTGCTTGCATGTGCGAACTCGTTGTCCGGTGCAAGGAGAATTGTGCGGTCATATGCGGAGTCGGCTTCCTGATAATGCCGGGCAAGGGTAAGCGTCTCGCCCATCTGTCGGACAATTTCCGCCGATCGCGGATCTGCAGCAATCGCCTTCCTGTAGGATTCAATCGCTTCGTTCATCTTTCCCTGCCTGCGCTTTACGGAGGCGATACCCTGATGCACATCGGCATTGTTGGGCTGATATTGCAATGCCAGATCGAATTGTTTGAGCGCGCTTTCGTAATCAAGTTTTGTCTGATAATAGTACCATCCGAGTGCACCGTATGCTTCTGCAAGATTCGGGTCGAGTTCAAGCGCTCGGTTGGCAGCGTCCTTTGCTTTTGCAATTCGTCCGTCTGTTCTGTCGTAATACATCCAGTACATCATTGAATGCGCACGCGAGAGTTTGGCGTAGGCCGCAGCAAAACCCGGGTCGGCTGCGGTTGCCTGTTGAAACATTCGGATTTGAGAGTCATAATTCATTTGCGCAACGCTGCGGTCGGCGTATTCAAGTCCCTTAAGATAGTAGTCATATGCCTGGGCATTATTCGTCAGTCTCTTCCCGACATTTTCTTTCTCGTGTTGCAGGAGCTCTACATTAAGTGCACGCGTAACTTCTGATGCCACATCCGACTGAATGGTGAACGCATCCGAGAACGTCGCTTCGAACGCCTGCGACCATGTTTGCATTGTTGTGCCCGCGTTGATCAATTCAGGATTTACGCGCACGCGCTGATCTTTGCCGCCAGACCACCGGACTGTTCCCATCAGGACATAATCCACCCCCAGTTCCTTTCCGATCTCCCCGACGGTCTTTGTCGTTTTCTTGTATCCCCGTGCACTTGATCTGGCAATAACTCCAAGTCCCGAAATACGCGAAAGCCGGCTCGTTATTTCATCCGTTATTCCGTCTGCAAAATATTCCTTCTCAGAATCACCGAGATTTTCAAACGGAAGAACCACCAAAGTTTTTGGTCCGACTTTCTCGCCGGTGGTTTTCCACGGCTTCGTCAGGAACAGGACGACCGCGATCAGAACAACACCTGCCGCTATTCCGGCGATGCTGAGTTTCTTCTGCAGAGATGGACGTTCCGGTGAGGCGGCTCGGGATTGTGTTTCCGATTGCATGACGGTCGCCGGTGTCGGAAGTTGCGTCAGAGTTTTTCGGGACACTCTTCCGGAATCTTTCTTCGTCCTGCGCAGGTCTATAATCATATCGCTCACATTCTGGTATCGGTCACCGGGATCTTTTTCCAGTGCGCGGTTCAGAATGTGGAGGAGTTCGGATCCTGCTTCAGGAAGATACTTCGTGAGAGGTTCCGGTTCTTCATTCAGAATGGAATACATGATCGCTGCATCGTGTTCCCCGCGGAATGGCAGCTTGCCCGTCAGCATCTCGAAAAGCACAACTCCGAACGAAAAAATATCGGAGCGTCCATCAATCTCGCCTCCCTGAATTTGTTCCGGCGCCATGTAAGCCAGTGTTCCTACGGTTGACGACGCCTTTGTCAGTTTGAGCGAACCCTTCAGCTTGGCAAGTCCGAAATCCATCACCTTAATCTGGTTTCGGGAATTAACCATGATGTTCTCGCACTTGATGTCGCGATGGACAATTCCTTTTGAGTGAGCTTCCTGCAACGCGTCCCCGATTTGAATTGCATAGCCAATGGCATCATCCGGCTTCAAAGCCGCATGAGCAATCTTATGCCGGAGTGTCTGGCCCTCGACAAATTCCATGTCGATAAAAGTTTTTCCTTCGTGCTCGCCGATGGAATGTATGTTGCAGACATTGGGATGATTCAGCGCCGATGCAGCTTTTGCCTCCTGCAGAAATCTCGCTTGCTCCGATTCGTTGGTGTTAAGATGTTGGGGCAAGAACTTCAGCGCAACGATTCTGTCGAGCTTGAGATCATGGGCTTTGTAGACGACGCCCATCCCGCCTTCGCCAAGCTTTTCAAGAATTTTATAGTGTGATATTGTTTGTCCGATCATCGTGTATTCCTTCTGCTCCCGCTAAACAGCAGCGGGATGCTCAAACTTCCAACGACTCGTTGAGAGCCACTCGTCGGGAAGTTTGGCACTTCGCCAAGCTTTTCAAGAATTTTATAGTGTGATATTGTTTGTCCGATCATGTTGTTCAACTGAAATCCTTTCCTGCAAGCACGGAGTAGTGCTCAACCGTTATGTCCTCGCTCGTTGCAACGGTGCCTGCATGACTCTTTTCCTGCTCGCGCTTCCATTGATACAGCTCCGAGAGAAGATGCTTTTGTGATTCCAGAATCATTTGAAACGCACCGCTCTGCTCATATCTGTTTGCGTCGTCTTCGCTCTCCCAGCTCGTAACTGATATCATTTCGTCCGGCTTTTCCGGATTCTCAGTAAGATAAATAAAACGGCAGCCCTTCACCTCGCGTAATGCGGGGATTATCCGATCGACATATACATGTCTGAACTCCTCAACTTTTTCCGGACGGATCTTCAGAGCAACGATCCGCAACCACCGCGCACTGCCCCGTTGAGGTTGGCCGGTATTTGCAAAACTTTTTGCCGACACGGGCATGGCGCTCACTACGGGTTCTTCGTGCACAGGAACGTATTCGAGCGTCAGATTCTCGGACAACCGTATTTCAAACTCCGAGGATTCAAGAAGATAGGGTTTTGATTCGTCGAGAAGAGAGGCGAACAATCCGCTCCGTTCGTATGCTTCCGTATCTGTCAGGGAATCCCACAGCGTTAAAGAGAGACACTCGTCTGAGTGATGGGCACTTTGCATGAAACCGGCATAACAACAGCCATGAACGCGTTCGAGCGATGGAATGCCTCTCGTTTCGTAGATGGCGACAAGCTTTGGCAACAAATCGATCTTCACTTTGATTCGGACCAATCGCATGTACATTGGATTCCTCCTTTCCTGAGTTGAAGCAAATGCATAATCACCGAAACAGCTGGCTGTAGTGCGGAGTGCGTTTCTTGAAATCTACCGCAAACGGTTTGCAGCGAAATGATTCAGTGATTCCTTATCCCGCCATTCTTCTCACCACCACTATGGTTCTTCGGATGGCTACACTCGAATAATTGCTTAAAGTTTGGTATTATTCCAGTAGTCAAACACACTCATGGAAAACAGATGGACGCTCAAAAGACTGTTAAGGGTCCTCAATGGCTCGAGGAAAATGAAATCATTGCTTTGCTCCTCTCCCATGCGACAACGAAACGCGAGTACTTTACAAGCCGCGCAAATGCCTTTGTGAACAAATATGGCTCCGATTTCGGCACATTCAAAAAACGAGTCGAAGAATCGAAAGACGAGTCGTTCCCGCAATGGGATGACCTGATCGCCTGGGAAGCAGTTGATGCAGCTTCTCAAGAATGGAAAGCGCGCTACGAGGAGCTTCAAGCATGTTTCAAATCGTAGAAGCATTACGCCGTACCCAAGTCGTGACAGATGTGCAGGTGATTGATCTTATTGACGAAGCGAAGGTCAAATATGTAAAGTGCCGCGCTGAGTTGATCGACGGTTCATCGTTACACATCACCGAAGCCTCCATTGGTGGAAAGAGTAAGTACTCCTACCATTGGCAGGATCCGCGACACCAACTCATTGTCCGATGGGACAACATCCCGCATCACCCGCACATAATCACATTCCCGCATCACCGCCACGAGAGTGGTGGTGTTCGCGAAAGTCCTCATGTTTCAATTGATGAAGTGCAACCGAAATCGAAACTCGGTTTCGGTCGGCTGGGCTTTTGAAATAGCTCAACTATTCCTTCTCACCACCACCACCGTCATATCATCCGACTGAGGCGCAGTTCCGGCGTGCGTTTTTGCTGCGCGCATGAGCGCATCAACCATGCCTGCTGCCGGCATGTCGCGATGAGCCCGAATCACTTCAGCGATTCGTTGTTCGCCAAACTGTTCCTGGTTTGGATTCATCGCCTCTGCAATGCCGTCCGAGTACATGACGAGAAGAGCGGCGCTGTTGAGTGGAGCCGTTTCTTCTTCAAACGGAAATGTTTCCATCATGCCGAGCATTATGCCTCCGGTCATCAGTCTGATGGGTTCCTGGTCGTGTTGGAAAAGAAAAGGGTGGTCGTGGCCGGCATTCGAGAATGAAAGTGTGTGGTTCTTGAAGTCGAGAACACTGTAGAACAATGTAACAAATTTCTCTGCGCTTGTGCTCTGATACAGAAAGGAGTTTGAACGTTCAACGCAGTTTTGCGCAGATGTTTGGAGAAACGACTGACTGCGCAGCGTTGCCTGCACGTTCGCCATGAGCAGTGATGCCGGCAGTCCCTTTCCGGTGACATCACCAAGACAAATGGCGAGATGAGAGTCATCCATCGGAATGAAATCAAAATAATCGCCGCCCACAACCTGTGCGGGAATACTCTGTCCGGCAATGTCATACCCCGGAATACTCGGAGGTTCCTTTGGCAACAGCTCCGCTTGAATCTTCGCGGCAAGCCGCACCTCCTCCTGCATTTTCAGCAACTGCTTTTCTCGTTCGTTTAGCCGCGCATTCTCGATGACTTGCGCAGACTGTGCTGCGATAATTGCGAGCAGCCGTTGGTCTTCATCCCCAAATTGTTTTCCCTCTTTCTTATTGGAAAGAGTGAGAACCCCTTTCAGTTCTCCTTTGATCATCATCGGCACGCAGAGTAATGAGCGAACAGATTCATCCCACTGCACTCCGCGAAAGCGTTCGTCGATGCGCGGGTTATTGAGCAAGAGAGGTTTCTTGTTCAAATGCATCCATCCGAGCAATGCCTGTGTAAGATGAAACTCCTCATGCTCTGCCGAGGAAACCATTGCCCGCACCAACGTCTTCATCGGGTCAGCGGATTGCTTTTCGACGAGCGTAATGACTCCCTGTTCAGCCTGAATTGCACGAAGCGAGCGGCGGATGATGGTCTGCATAATCTCTTGCGGGTCGAGCGAAATGCTGATGGCGCGTGCGAGGTCGTTGAGTATGGAAAGCTCGTCAACAGCCTTGTGCAGACGTTTGTTTTCTTCTTCGAGTTGTTGAAGCCTGTCCACGTTGTTGGGAATGGAGTGAAAGGAAAGTCAGGATGTGCTGTCTACTGATACGAAAAGTTGGATCAATGTGCAACGATGGTTGACGATCACATGTATCAGGAATACCAGCAGAGCAAGCGCAGCAAGCAGCCCTGTGTCGCTTCTCCAAAAATTACGCGAGAGAATCTTTACGCTCATCAGGAATTGAGGAGATGGATGTTGTGGTCCGTGAGTCAATAGAGAATCTGTCGGTTCGGGAGAAATATGTGGCGATGCTCAGGAGTATCAATCCAACATTCTCGGCAATCTTTGCCCAGCCGATCTTATCCATCTTCGGATCGTTTGTAAAGCAACCGCACGATATGTCGAGACCCCGTATGATGCCCGAGATAACGGCGGCAGTAAACACCACGAGCATGAAGAAAGAAAGCAGGCTGCCGCCACGCACGGCAACGCCGAAGACCAGCGACATGCCACAGAGCAGTTCAATCCAGGGAAGAATCGTTGCAATCAGCAGTATGACAGTGGTATTGAAAATACGATAGTAACCAATCGAAACGGCGAACGCGTTCGGGTCGGCGATCTTATCGATGCTCGCGATGATGAGTACAAAGCCGAGCACAATGCGGATAGCGGCGACGATGTAATCGTTCTCCAAGAGTTTTTTCATGGGTTCACCTTCTCCGACGGCTGTTGATGCGACTGCCATTCATTCCATCCACCAAAAAACATTTTCACTTTCGTGAAGCCCGCGGCAGAAAGCAGTTTTGCAAGTTCGATGCTGGAGTTGCATTCCGCTCCGTCGCAATAGGTGACAATCGTCTGGTCTCTTTTCACGTCGCTCAACGCAGATTTTTGCAGCTTGAAATCCGCAAGAGGAACGTTGATCGCTCCTTTAACGTGGCCCTGACTGTAATCGTATTCATGCCGGGCATCTACGAACAATGCATCGCCCGAATTGAAAAGCTGAACCGCCTCTTCGTATGAAATAAATACGGGGGCGACGGTGCCGTATGATTGTCCTTCTGCCGGCAGAAAAAATCCTTTCTTCATCACGGCTGTGTACGCGAATCCCAGAAAAACTGCAGCGGTGATGATGAACAACGCTTCACGTCCGGCGATTGTTATTCGATGTTTGTATTCAGATTCCATGTCGGTGAGATGTTATGTTTTGATTTTCATTTTTGAAACCTGGACAATTGCCACTCCTCCAAGAATAATAACCGCGGCTATGATTGTCCGGGCATCAACCGGTTCGGAGAGGATAAGCCAGCCGAGGAAAATCGCCACCACGGGATTGACGTACGCGTAGGTAGATGCTTTCGCCGGGGCGACATGTCTCAACAAGTACGCATACGAGGTGTAGCCGATGATCGAACCAAAAATAATCAGGTAGAGGAGAGCAAGAATGCTTGTTGTCGATGCGTGTATTTCCGGCCAATCGTTATTTATGGATCCGATCGTGATTAGCACAAGTCCGGCGGCAAGGTTTTGCACTGCTGAGTTGAGAAAAATATCCCCCTGCACGTGATGATGTTTCGAATACACGGATCCAACCGACCAGAGGAACGATGCCATGATTAGTCCCGCAATGCCCCACGGGTTCAGACTCATTCCCTCTGCAAGCCCCAAACTTGGTGACACAAGAATGAACATGCCGGCGAAGCCAAGCAGAATGCCCACCCATCCAATGAGAGAAAGCCTCTGACCTTTCGGAACGAATGAATCTATTGTAGACATGAATAGCGGCACGATCGCAATGATGAGCGCTGTCAGTCCCGAGGGGATTGTCTTCTCCGCCCAGACGACAAGGAAGTTTCCTCCTACAAGAAGGAACACTCCGACGACAGAGAGATCCAACATTCCGCGCCAAGTTGGCAACGAGACGCCTTTGATTCTTGCGTAAAGCAACATCGCACTTCCGGCAGCGATGAATCGCAATGCTGCGAACAATGCCGGCGGCCAATCTTCTACTCCGACTCGAATAGCAAGATACGTCGAACCCCAGATAAAGAAGACACTGAGATACGCGAGAACAACGCGGCCCGTGGGCTTTGCGGAAGAGTCAGGCATAAAAATGAACAGAGAAATAGTCTCGTTACTTCATCAGCCGCTTCAGCAACTGAATTTGTCCCGCATGATAAATATCGTGGTTTGCTATTCCATAGATGACGGCAGCATTTGTGTATTTGCTGTTGGGCGGTTTGATATTGAGTTTCGATTCGGGTAGAGATGCGATTGCTGCGCGCATCGAGCGATGACTTTCATCTAACAACAATAAATCTTTTTTCCACGCCTTTGCATTCGCAGAATCAGAACGTGGAAACCAATTACTGCCTTCAAGAGGAAACGATCCACGCTTTTCACCTAGCAGACGCCGCCGCACGGTGTATTTCCAATACGCCGCATGAACTACAAGCTCCCAAATGTTATGTCGGGCGGGCGACGGACGCCACAGCGCTTGTTCAGCGGAGAGTCCGCGCAACGATCCGCGCAGGTTCGATCCATGCCATGTTCTTTTTTTATAGGCTTCATCGATCAATTGAAGAAGCAGCGAGCGCGTGTTCATGAGAATGTCTCCTATCGGTGTGTTGAAAAACTCTTTAGCTGGTCATTGCGAGTTTATTTACCGCGCCCTTGAATGTGTCATTCTGAGGCTCGCTTTTCAGAGCCGAAGAATCCAGAATCCTGTTCGTACTCGTGAGCCGCTTTGTTCTGGATTCTTCACTCCGCTTCACTCCGCTTCGCTCCGTTCAGAATGACAATAAGAAGCATACTTCATTTCCGCCAAATAGCCACGCTTGCTCTTGGCGTGGTCATAAAACTCGCAATGACTGCTACGCTCAGTTTTTCAACAGCCTGCTAAAGCGTTCTCAATCCAAAAACTGCCATGACACTCCGAACTTGACTGCGCGGTCGAGAACTGGATAGTAAGGAGAGATATAGTACGGCGCGCTTGTGAAATTCTCCCACATCAAATGGATATACGCGTTACCGAGACCGGCAACTATGAATCCATCCACCGAAGATCCGATACCAATCGGTATTCCTGTATTGGGAACGTAGGCGAGCACCTCGGCATTGAACCGTTCACCGGTCGAGCGGGAAACGAATCGCGCCTTGAATCCTATTTTCAAATCGAGATTGTCGTTGATGAGTTTCTTTCTATAATAAATTCCGCCGCTGCCGGAGAACTTTGGATAGGTGGTAAGATTTGCACCCGCCTGATCTTGTTGGGTGATGAACATTCCCGTGCCCTCGAGCGAGAACACCCAAATTTGTAATGCAATTTTTGCTTCAACGCCATTTGTAATGAGTTTGTCGCCATTCATGAAATTGATACCGGGAAAGATATATCCGCTGCCGCCAGCCTGAAGAAGAATCGGATTCTCAACCGTGCGATGGAAATACGACGCACGCACATCGAAGCCCGGAAGATTCACCCGGACTCCGATTTCAGCAGTGCGGTGTCGTTCCGCGGAAATTGTTCCGCTTCGGCTTACAGTGCTATCCGTCCAGAACAATTCCTGATACGTAGGAAAGCGTTTGGAAGTGGAGACTCCACCGTTCACGGACAGCCAGTCAAGCGGGGAGATGGTTGCGTCGACCCCGACGCTTAGGTTGGATTCACCCAGGTAGTTGTCATATCGCCCGAAACCCGCAACGGTGAAAACATCCGTAAGAAGTAGTTCTTCTTTCGCCCAGAGATTGGAAATTGTGTTGCGTCGCCATCCTATGTTGGGACTGCCTTCAATCTGCCGCCGCTCGATATTTGCGCCAAGAGTGAAGCGCTGCCACTGCGTTATGAAATCCTGCCTGAACAAAGCTCCCATCCACGCTGAACGATGATCGCTGTCGATCTGCACACCGTTGGAGAGAATCGTGTTTTCTTCATCGCGGTACTCGCGGAGGTTTGCGGTGTAGTAGAGAGTCAACAGAGAAACATTTACTGAGTCTCCCAGAAGCGTTCCAACAAGTGAGAGATCGAGGTCGTGGCGGGAGATTTTCTCGAACGCATCAGCATTTACAACCTCGGCAAGGATTCTGTCGAATGCAAAGGCCGGGGCTTGCAGACGGTCGACGGCGATTCCGCCATTTAGTTGTGTCACGCTACCGGTCCAATACTCAGACAGAATAATATTGAAGTCTTTTGAAAGATTATACCGCAGCTTCACGCGGATATTCCACGCGTCATGCGCACTGTTCACGAACCGTCCGTCTGTTCCCTGATGCTGAAACCCGAGCGTGACGTTGATCTTGCGGGAAATATTCTGGCTGAACGTTCCATCGCTGTACTGATACTTGTATGAAGTTTCGGTGTAATTCAATTTTGAGGATGGCCGGTTACTGTTGTAGTTCTTCGTAACGAGATTAATAGCACCACCTGTACTGTTCGCTCCATACAAAAATGCCCGCGGCCCTGTGATGAACTCAATTCTATCGGCGTACTCGGTTGTGAAATGGAAAAGGTTGTAGATGCCCGACGCAGGATCGTTCAGCAGCCTTCCGTTGGATGTAACCGCTATCGTCCTCCAATCTGCCCCGCGAATATTTAGCTGATTGTACGCGCCCGCGCTAAATTGATCGCGGATAAAAACGCCGGGCACTGTCTCAAGGATTCCTCCCAGATATCTGTAGTCCAGAAAATTGAGATCGTCCTTAGTGTAAAACCTTGTCGAGTCCAACGTCCTATCGTACGTACCCAGTAACGACGGCGTGCTCATGCGCGTAGTATCGATGATCGCGGTCGAATCAACGGGTGTATACGCTGAATCGCCTACCGCTGCAACGGCGCTCGTCGTATCTCGCGGGATTATTTGCGACTGTGCGTTAAGAAGATGGGTAAAACCGCCGATGATATAGATAGGGAGTAGTACGAGAAACCAATTGGGCAGCAATCTCTTTCCTGATTGATCGATTGTGTGAAAAAAATATATCCAGAACTTTCGCGAGAAGCAAGGAAAGCACAAGTGGAGATTCCCCAAATCAAAAAGCAAAAAAGCTCGCCACAAAGGCACCAAGACACGAAGGTTGCACGAAGTTTTTTTATGATAAAGCCCCCTCTCCTACCAGGAGAGGGTTGGGTCTACGACCTCGTAGAGGGTGAGGTCGCTTTGGAAAAAACAAAAAACTTCATTCGGCTTTGTCGCTGTTTTGGGGAAACTCCAATGGATTGGATTGAGAAGATGACAATTACTACAGTTGTTATTCTGTCGATGCCTTCTCTTTGAGCCGCTGAGGTGAGTGAGTTATCCCGAGTAATCCATCAAGGGATAAGTCTTCATCAATGAGCGTCCAGTGAATTCCATAACCTGAAGGCGAAACACGAAAATTCTCCCTTTCAACTTGCGTTGCTTTTGCCAATCGCTTGGAGACAGATAAAATCTGGAAGGAATAGCTTTTGCCGTCTACCATCATCGACAATGAAATCTCCGCCAAGTTTTATGTCTCTTACTTCATGATGCTTTTTCATTTTTTTTCTTCTTGAATTCAATCGACGGATCAATTCGCCTGACGTTCTCCCGTTAACCCGAACACCTCCAGGTCTTTCTTCTCTCTCATCAACAACTGGTGGTGCTCGACAAAGTTCTTCACATCTTTTCCGAGCGCAGCCGCTTCTTTCATCTGCCGCTGGTTTTCGGAGAGAAGTTTTTCCACCTCCTGCCTCTTCAAAATAATCATGCATCGTTCGGCAACTTCGCTCGGGTCGGCTTCGTCAGGTACTCCGTCAAATTCTTTCCAGCCTTTGCTTAGCTCGTACTTGCTGAACGTTATCTCGCTGATGAACCGACGCAGCTCCACATCATCCGTTTCGTTGATGAGTGAGTTTTCATCCCAGGTTTCTTCTGCGTGAGAAAAAATCAGTTCGAGAATCTGAAGGACTTGCGGATGCGAAAAATGCGCAGGAGTCACATGAGCAAAGACGTAACTGACCATTTCGTTTCCATGTTCAAGCATCAGCTTAAGCAAGTCGCGTTCAACTGCCGGGACGGGCTTGGCAGCAGCCCGTTGAGCAGCAGGTTGTGCCGAAGGTTCAGGATTGAGGGATTGGAGTTCGGCCTCGCGCTGACGCTCAAACTTCTCGCGGGTTCGTTCCTTACCGCTAATTTTTTCCAACTCACGGTACAGCGTTGTCTCATAAATTCCATAGCGCTCGGAAAGACTCTTGATATAAAAGCCCCGTTTCAATTCATCTTTCATCTTTGCTATTGTCTGGACAATCGAGCGAACGGCTTCTGCCTGGCCTTCGGGCGTATCCAGCATTCCCTGCGCACGAAACATGCGTGCTTTGAAATCGAGAAACGACGACGCATCATCCAGCAATTTCTGGAATGCTTCTCCCCCATGTTTCCTTACGAATGAATCGGGATCATCACCTTCGGGAAGTTCCGCAACACGCACATCAAGTCCCTGCTCGATGATCAAATCCACTCCACGCAAGGTCGCCTTCGATCCGGCGGAATCGGCATCGTACACCAATGTAATTTTCTTTGCGTAACGGCTGATGAGTTCAATCTGCTCTTCCGTCAACGCAGTGCCACTCGATGCAACGACGTTCTTGATGCCCGCCTGAAAAACTGAAATCAAATCTGCATAGCCTTCAACGAGAATTGCGAACTCCTGTTCCCTGATCGCCTCCTTCGATTGAAAGATGCCATAGAGACTGCGGCTCTTGACATAGATGGGAGTTTCCGGCGAGTTGATGTACTTACCGGGAACCGGATCATCCTCGCGCATTTTGCGGGCACCAAATCCGATCACTCTTCCGGTCACGGAAAAAATCGGGAACATTGCCCGGCCGCGGAAACGGTCGTAGTAACCCGAGGTCTCGTCGCGCTTGATGAGGAGTCCCGCCTTCTCAAGCTGATCGACCGGCAGTTTTTCATTCTCAGCAAACCGGATGAGGCTGTCCCACCCGTTCATCGAATAGCCGAGGCCGAATGTGCGGATCGTTTCGTCGGCAAAACCGCGATGGCGGAAATATTCCAGGGCAAGTTGTCCCTCGACGGTGTTCATCATATTATCGTAAAAGAACCGGGCGGCAGAACGACAAACACTGTAGAGCGCTTCGCTCTCTGTAGCCTTCTCTTTATTCTCACCGCCTTCTTGCGGAAGAGAAATGCCCGCCCGCTCGGCAAGCGTTCGAATCGATTCGACGAAGGAAACTTTTTCATACTCCATAATGAATGTGAACGCATTACCGCCCACTCCGCAGCCAAAGCAGTGATACATCTGGCGGTCGGGACTGACATTGAACGAGGGCGTTTTCTCCGTGTGGAAGGGACAGAGTCCGAGAAAATTCTTTCCCCGTTTTTTCAGCTTGACGTAACCGGAAATGATGTCGACAATGTCCGAGGCGCGGCGGACTTCTTCTATCTTTAATTCGGATATTCGCATGCGTCAATCTACTTAATGAGGCGTCCAGAGGCAATATCGCAAACTGACAGGTAACAGGCTAGCAGAAGTTTATTGACATCCCACATTCAATCATGTATCTTTTTGGGAATCAAATTCGATTTACAGCAGTGAGACACCATGAGAATTCTTGCCGTCGAAGATGAAGTTGAATACCTTGAGATGCTAAAAGAAGTAATGCATTCACTTGGCCATAGGTTCATGATAGCTGAGGATGGAGAGCAGGCGTTGGATCAATTGGAAAACGAACGGATTGATGTCATAATTTCGGATGTCTCCATGCCCAATATGGACGGGCTGGAGTTTCACCGGCGTGTGCGGGCACTGAGAGAATACGCGAACACTCCCTTCATTTTTCTCACCGGCGTCGCGAACTTACAGTCAGTAAAGAAAGCCTGCAAATCTGATTGCGATTTACTGCTGCAAAAACCTTTTCCGGTTGATAAGCTTGTTGAGATGTTCTCGGGACAGATGAAGGTGCCGCAGTGAAATGCGCGTTCCCGGGCTGCCCGGGCGAATACGAAGCATCATCGCGCATGAGGTAATCGAGTGGCCGAAAGCCCGCAACAATTTCACGAAATCATAGAAGGCATTCGCCGACAAGCAGAAGATGGAAACTATCGAATTTCAATACACGCGCATCAGGAAATGGTCGAAGACTCTTATGATCTTGATGACATTTTGTTCGTTCTGAAAAGTGAGTTACGAGTATTAGAGAATTACCCTGATCACAAACGTGGCGCTTGTTGTTTAGTATTAGGGTCAACACAAGCGGACAGACCAATTCATATCGTTTGTACAACCAAAAATCCGATACTTGTCATCATAACGGTATATGAACCAGCACCGCCGAAATGGCTAACGCCAACAACACGAGGAACCTTGAAATGAAATGCTCAATGAAGGATTGTACAGGAGCTTATGAAGAGAAGAGAGTCCTTCACACGGTCCGTCACGAAGGACAAGTAATTGTGATTGACAATGTCCCTGCCGAAGTGTGCTCTATCTGTGGGGATATTCTTTTGAAGCCTGAAACAATTCGCTCTATCGAGAAGATTCTTCGCGGGCGCTCAACTCCAACCACTACTGCTCCGCTATTTGAGTTCGCTTAATCGAATCGGAGAATTGTAATATGAAATGCGCCTTCCCCGGCTGTCCGGGCGAATACGAGGACAGATTCATTACGCACAAAGTAGAGGAAGCCGACGGCGTTTCATACATCGACAACGTGCCCGCAAAAGTTTGCCAGATCTGCGGAGATACAATTCTTGCGACTGAAACATTGACGATGATTGAGAAGATTTTGAAAGGGGACGCACAAATCAAAGAGTGATGTGAATTTATTCTTTCAGAATCTCGTCAAGTCGGGAGACTCGACCAACAAACAAAAAGCCCGTTGAATGCTCAACGGGCTTTCGCTTTTCTCCAAGGGAGTCCTTCGGACAATGGAGACGCGTATCGCAGCAGCGCTGCCCGGCGCTCATTTCACCACAACAAGTTTCCTTGATACCGAAAAATTGCCCGCCGTGAGTTTGTAAATGTACACGCCCGAAGAAAGTTCTGCCGCATCGAAGGGTTGGTTGTAACTCCCGGCTTCACGCGCTTCGTCAACCAACGTCGCGACTTCGCGACCGAGCATGTCATAGACCTTGAGCGTGACGTGCTCGTTTTGCGGAATGGCAAAGCGAATTGTTGTTGTTGGGTTGAATGGATTCGGATAATTCTGCTCAAGCGCAAAGATTGCAGGTTTGATCTCAGAGGCTTGAGTCGCGATAGTCGCACCGCCTTTTCCAACCGGTCCATTTCCTGACGATGAAGATTGCATTGTTGCAGCGAGCTGTGCGCCCGCAAGTTTTGCCTGCCCGCTGCGAGCGTACCGACTCTGCAACGTGTTCAACAACGCTTCTGCTTCGGTTCGGCTCCCCTCGCCATAGAGTGCATACGTGAACTTGCCATACAACGCTTGCGCTTCAGTAATCGAGTTGCCATAGTTGCGGATATTGCTGGTGTAGCAATCGAGAGCATTACTCACGGAACGTTCATGTATGTTTGCGCTCGGCATAAGCTCAGCGAGATACTGACGGACCTGAGGCATGGTGATGCGCAGCGTGTTCAAATACGCGGCAAGATTCGGTCTTTGCAGCATTTGATTCACGGCAAGCAATTGTCCAAGCGCCCAACGTTTTGTTTGCATCGTGGCTCCCTGATCGGAGATAATGGCAATGAGCAACACCGATGCCTCAGTGTTTCTCCCTCGCACACGCAGTTGCAGCACCTGTTTCATGCGCGGGTCAGTTGGGGTTAAGCGTGGGTCCCCGTCATCATTTACTTCTTTCCCAGCTATCTCTGAGCCCGTCGGCGCGTTCCCGCCGGGTGGCTTCGGAAGGTACGGCTCATAATATATTTTTGACCCACTGTTAATGCTGAAAATGCCTATCGTGGGCCTCGGTGTGTCCCACCAATTCCCTTCAGCATTGACAAGGGAGTTATCGTTCAGAATTACGGCGTACGTCTGGTATCCCGTGAAATGATTCTGTCCGCCTGTGCCATCATCAATTCCTAAGGCGGCGTTGGAGTTTCCATCAAACTGCGCAGCAGTCATGTTGTCCGCAAAAGCATTGTACCCTCCAATTCCTTGATCAAACAACAACGGCGCACTGTTCGAGATTCCGTAAATTCCCAACTCAAATCCCTGAAATGTGGACTTGAGGATTTTGGGCGATGAATTTGTGAGCGCGACACCTGCAAATGCTTGGGACCCGGAAACGACGCATGAGGCAATGTTGAGATCAGAGAAGTTCTCGACTGTTATGCCGGATCCTGAGGTGTTGTTGATCGTAACGGCATTCAGTTGCATTGTTGGCGGCGGCGGTGGTTCGACGAACAAGTTATAGTTTGGTAGAATCTCTACCCCAATCGATGGCGAGCTTATTGTCGTGCTCGCAATGTATGCGGCGATGGGAGTTTCTAAATGGAGTGGCTTTGTGGCGTTGGAAAAAGTTGCGTTCTCAACTCGAATGTCTCCGAGTACGCCGCTGAACCTGCCGGACTTTGCACGGATGCCTTCCCACGTTGCTCCGTTAATTCCTTGAAACACAACCGGTGATTGCACTGCGCCGATCGCGTGGAATTTACCTTCGGTGATGATCAAGGCATTGGTGCCCATCTCGAATCGTGCACCGGGTTCCACGCTTATGTTGCTTGATGATGGAAGATAGAGAGTCACATTATCGCCAACCCTGACCGTCCCCCTCACAATGATTTGGGAGCCAGACTCAAAAATCATTTGCATCGGGCTGTTGACCACCCATGTCCCCGTCGCGCCAATTACGAGTTGAGAATTTGTTTTGAGTTGTATGATGCCTTCATGGAAGAAAGCAAAGACGCCACCGTTTTCGATGGTGCGTATCGCATTGTCGTCAAGGACGTAGGTCCCGCTGTCAATTCCGATGCAGGACCCAACGCCTAAGAATGCCATTGTCCCGCCACCGTCAAATATCGTAGCGCCAGAACCAGGAATTAACTCCGCACCTTGGCCAAGAACGGTGATGGCGCTTAGGCCTATGTAGATATACCCACCATTTCGAGCCTTCACTCGCAGTAGATCATCCACTACGCCAAGGGCTTTCTCTCCGAACAAGGCACCATCAATGTTGAGACGAGTTCCTGCACCTTCCACGTAATAATTATTTGTAGTTCGACGCGTTACATTGCGAGCAACGAAGCAATCACCCGCACCAGCAGTATAGGTGCCCGATGTGAAATTCCCTAACATCTCAACATTGACATAGTACTGGGGAGATGGAGGGGGTTGCGGAAGGGGGGCGTGTGTCCAGCAGACGCCTTGCTTTATCCCACCGCCAGCAGAGTCTTTGTATGTGGCTTGTGAATACGTGTTGCAATAAGTTGGGTTACTTATATATTCGGTTTCCACTAATATCGCGGGCATGGAAGTGAAGCGCACAACCCCAATTTGGGTGTGCCCGCCCTCAGTGTCTAGCTTAATTCCTCTAGAACTTGCGTTTGTGAACGCAGGCCGGGTATGACGAATGTACAATTGCAACATTAACACTGCAACATTCTTTGATCTTCTAGACCTGAGATCGTTGTTTTCATAGTAGTAAACTTCAGTGCCTCTGACAGTAACATCGTTATTGGCGTTCGCGTGAATGCTCAC
>JBBRUI010000063.1:0-16927 GCA_038247945.1 Bacteroidota bacterium
ATAAGCCACATTTGGCTGATCGCGCTTCGGCATGTCTTATTGGACATGCGATCGGTGATTCGTTTGGTGATGCCGCACGCTCACCGGAGAACCAATTCCGATTTGGGATTACGACAGATTTTCCGGAAGGTCCGGCGCCGGGCACGGACGATACGGAGTTCGCTCTCCTCACAGCCCGCACGCTCCTCAATGCCAATGGAGAAATCACGGACGCTCATGTTCTTGAAAGTTGGAGAAAACATGTTCTGCCCCTTGAGGAGTTGAAACGCGGTGGTGCAAGCGAGCGTGAAGCAGCAGTCAACATCCGGCGCGGCGTGCTGCCGCCGCTGTCAGGTGTGTACAACTCACACTGCCTGAGCGATGGGGCGGCAATGCGCATTACGCCAATCGGGATTGTATGCGCCGGTGATCCGGAACGCGCAGCGCACTTGGCAGAGGTTGAGTCCCGCATCAGTCATTCACGTGACGGCATTTGGGGTGCTCAGGCAATTGCCGTGGGAATTGCCGTTGCAATGGTTGGTGGAGATCTGGAAGAAGTTTTGCAATCTGCAGTACACGCCACGCCTCCAGATTCATGGATGAGATACTCTCTCACGAAAGCGATCAGTATTATTGACGAGAGCGAAACATGGGAACAAGCATGGACGCCGTTGCATTACGCTCTCTGGACGGAATATAAAGCTGCCGCGCCGGAAGCTGTTGCATCAGCGTTTGCGGTGTTGAAGATGGCAAACGGCGATTTCCAGCGCTCGATTATTCTGGGAGGTAACTTCGGTCGTGATGCAGACACCATCGCCGCCATCGCGGGGGCATTGAGTGGTGCACTGCAGGGGCTTCAGGGAATTCCCCCCCAATGGATAGACAAAGTAAGGATAGCAGCGGGTAATTGTCTTCCCTTCACAAAAGGACAAGACATTATTTCGGTTGCCAAAGCACTTGCAGCGCTTGTTAAGGAATGAATCTATGAAAGCAACGAAACGACAGTCGGCATCCGCGGGTCGGAAAGACAAAAGTATACGATCAGATTGTTATGTTGAACTGACAATCAGCGGGCGGGGCGGCATTTCAATTAATCTTTCCAGTAAGGTCGATGCGCTGTATGGAGATTCAATTCGAATGCTGGTTAAAGATGTTCTTTCGACGATGGGTGTCGAGAACGCTGTGGTCTCAATCGAAGACAGGGGGGCCGTTCCGTTTGTAATAGCTGCACGTGTAGAAGCTGCCGTTCGACGAGCGTTGCCTGACAACAAGCACGCGTACCTGTTGCGAGCAAATTCAAAACGGAAAGCGTCGGCGAAAAATTGTTTACGGCGTACTCGTCTTTATCTTCCCGGAAACGATCCACGCTTCTTCCTCAATGCGGGTCTGCACACCCCGGACTGTATCATCCTCGACCTCGAGGACAGTGTTGCCCCGGCAGAGAAGGATACGGCGCGCATCCTCGTTCGCAATGCGTTGAGAACGGTTAACTTTGGGAATGCTGAGCGAATGGTGCGAATCAATAGTGGCGAGCTGGGGATGGAGGATCTTCGCGAGGTCATACCCCATGGCGTGGAGACGATTCTCATTCCGAAATGCGAGTCGGCAACGTACGTATCAGAAGTTGCAGAACTTGTGACTTCGTTACGCGATGAAATGCACATCCAACAAGAGGTGCATCTTCTCCCGATCATCGAGTCGGCGCGTGGTGTAGCCAATGCGCTCAGTATTGCCTCGTCGGAACTTGTCTGCGGTCTTGCGATCGGACTCGAGGATTACTGTGCAGATATTGGTGTCCAACGAACTCGTGAAGGGAAAGAAAGCGCGTTTGCGCGGGGGACAGTGGTCAACGCCGCAAGCGCAGCCGGAGTTCAGCCGCTGGACAGCGTCTTCTCGGATGTTGCGGACTTGAGCGCTTTGCGCATAAGTGCCACTGAATCCAGATCTCTCGGCTTCAAAGGCATGGGTTGCATCCATCCGCGACAAATTCAGGTTGTTCACGATGTATTCACCCCCGACGAGAAGGAAGTTCTGAAGGCGCAGAGCGTCGTATTAGCCTTTGAGCATGCAAAGAAGTCCGGCAGCGGCGTTGTTGCCTTAGGCAGTAAAATGATCGACATGCCCGTCGTTCTTCAGGCAATGCAAACGGTGTCACTTGCAGAGACGCTCGGTCTTGTTCAGTGCGATTGGAGAGTGAATGCAAGAAAAATTGTGGCTGATTCTGGGTTGAAGGAGGAAGAGAATGCCGAATAGTCGCAACCCTTCAAACGAAGATCGCAATCGCATGGTTAAGAATACGGCAGGTCGGCTTGTGCCTATCCATGTCAACGGAGTTGAACAAGAACCGTATGCTGGTATCGGAAAACTCGTACCGTTAGGGCTCAAGGCGAAACCACCCGTGCGAAGCTGCGCGCACTTTCCGAAGGATGGCAACAAAGTTGTCAAGACTCTGGCCGCTGCCTTGAAGAAATCCGGAATCAAAGACGGGATGACGATTTCCACGCACCATCATCTGCGAAATGGAGATACACTCACGAATCATCTCTTCGATACGATTAATCGTTTGGGGATTCGAGGTATACGGTGGTATCCGAGTGCATCCTTTCCATGTCATGAATACTTGATCAAGTATCTTAAAGACGGCACAATCCACCACATCGAAGGAAGCATGAACGGGCCGCTCGGCCGGTTTGCTTCGATGGGAAAGATGCGCGGCACCGGAGTTCTGCGATCGCACGGAACGCGTTACCAGGCTGTACAGGATGGCGAAGTGCATATTGATATTGCCGTCATTGCCGCTCCAACAGCCGATGCATTCGGTAACGCCAACGGTCTCGCAGGTCCTTCTGCATGCGGACCATTAGGGTTTGCGCTTGCAGACTCTGAGTATGCCGATCACGTAGTCGTCGCAACGGATAATCTTGTGACATTCCCATGCGTTCCGTGGCACATTCAAGGGAACAATGTTGACTCAGTTGTCGTGGTCGATTCTCTGGGTGATCCTTCCAGGATAATCTCGGGGACCACGGAAATTACAAAAAGTCCGGACCGCCTTCTGATCGCCGCGTACGTTGCGCGCTTCATTGAAGAAGCAGGCATCATGCGCGATGGATTTTCAATACAAGCGGGCGCCGGAGGGATCAATCTCGCCTTCCTTCTTTCTCTCAAAGAACGAATGAAGAAAGCGGGAGTAAGAGCGAGATTCATGCGCGGCGGCAGTACAAAGTATCTTGTTGAGATGTTAGAGGAGGGGCTGACCGACTTCATTCTTGACGGACAGGCGTTCGATCAAGAGGGTATCCGCTCATTGGCATCAAACCCACGCCATGTGAGTACAAGCCCGTTCACAAGCTACAACTACCATGGCAAGGGCAATTTCGCTTCCATGCTGGATGCTGTGGTTCTCGGCGCCACCGAGGTCGATGTGAATTTCAATGCCAACGTTGTTACGCATTCCGACGGCCTGCTGCTTCATGGACTTGGCGGATGGCAGGACTGTCTCTTTGCGAAGTGCTCGATTCTTGCAGTCCCCTCATTCCGCGACAGGGTTCCGATTATCGTTGATGAAGTAACTACCCTCTGCGGTCCATCTGAACTTATCGACGTTATCGTCACTGAGCGTGGCATCGCCATCAATCCACGTCGCACCGATCTTCTGAAACGTGTGGCGAAGAGTTCGCTTCCCATACGTTCACTCAAGGACATTCAGCGTGAAGTGTTTAGCATTTGCGGTGGCGCACCTGCCAAACCCCGCGTTGATCGTGACAACGTCATTGCCGTTGTCAAATGGGTGGATGGAACCTTGCTCGATTCCGTTTATCAAATTGAGAAATAAAATCGGGTCGTTCAGCTTCACGCAACACCATTCCAGGTTCCGCTCCACAAGAACAATCCGCAAAACTCCAGAGCTCTTGTTTGAACCCAAGAGTGCGCCGTTTCCAAACTGACAAAGGACTACGCTTCAGTAACTTCGCTCCTATCCTATACGCGTCTCCAAGGAAAAAAGAATGACTTTTGGATGTCCACTCATTATCGGTCTAATTATCATCGCTTTTTCACAGAATACTCTGGCAGGAGACAGTCCCCGAACAATTCGTGCAGTACGTATATCAACACCACCGAACATGGATGGCCTCCTCAATGAGGAGGTGTGGACGTTTGCACAGCCCGCAACGGATTTCATTCAGCGCGATCCTGATGAGGGCAAACCCGCTTCCGAGCAGACTGAGATTCGTGTATTGTACGATGATGAAGCATTGTACTTCGGTGCGATGATGTACGACTCCCAGCCTGACCAGATTGTCGCCCGGCGCTCCCGTCGGGACAATGTCATTGAGACAGATAGGGTGGCCATTTTTATTGATTCATTTCACGATCACCAGAACGGCTACGAGTTCACGGTTAACGCAGCAGGTGGGAAGATTGACATTCTTCTGTACGACGACGCAAATAAGGAGGATAAATCGTGGGACGCAGTATGGGATGTCCATACACAAATTCTTCCGAACGGCTGGTCTGCTGAAGTGAGAATTCCTTTCAGTTTGCTTCGATACCGTTCTGCGACAACCCACTCGACAGAACAGGAATGGGGAATCAATTTCCGCCGACGCATCAGCAGGAAGAGCGAACAGGACCGCTGGGTTCACGTTCCGAAAAGTCAAACCGGATTCATCTCCCACTTCGGTCATCTGGTTGGTTTGAAGAACTTGCCAACACCGCAGCGCATTGAACTACTGCCGTTCGTTCTCAGCAAACAGCAATGGCAGCCGGAGAAATCAGTCCAGCAACGCATCGAAAAATACACCATCAACGCCGGACTCGATTTCAAGTACAGCCTCTCCAACAATTTCCTTCTCGATGCAACAATTAATCCCGACTTCGGTCAGGTAGAAGCAGATCCCGCTGTACTCAATCTCTCAACATTCGAGACATTTTATCCCGAAAAGCGACCGTTCTTCATCGAAGGAACACATATTATCCGCTTCACGACATTTGGAGATGATTTCGGTCCGGGCATGTTTTACTCTCGTCGCATTGGCCGGGCATTGTTCCCGTCCGATGTGAATGTTCCAACAAGAGGAAAAATTATTGACTTGCCTCAAGCGACCACAATTCTTGGGGCGGCGAAGATAAGCGGAAAGACAAACAGCGGAACTTCCATTGGCGTGTTACAAGCGGTCACGAGGGAAATGCGGGCGACTATAGCAGACTCTGCCGGAAATACGTCCGGGCAGGTTGTTGAACCGTTTGCACACTACAGTGTTGTTCGTTTGCGACAAGATGTTTTGGATAATTCCATTGTGGGTGTGATTCTTACGTCGACTGCGAAAGACAAGCGATTTCCAGCACTCACCGGTGGAGGTGATTGGAATTTGAAACTTGATTCCAACACATACCAACTTGATGGATTTCTCGCACTTTCCTACACTAACAACGCTATTAGTGACCGGGGCTTGGGCTCTGCAGGAAAGATGTCGTTCTCTCGCATCGCTGACGAGCATTGGCTATGGTCTGTCAGTTCAGACTTTACGTCAAAGCAGTACAACATCAACGACGTTGGTTTCTTCCGCCGTCCCAATGACTATGGATTTGTTGGCGCCTTCTCATACAAAGAAGACAAACCCGGCGAATTCGTACGGAACTACAACATTCAAGCGCTCCTGCACGAACGAGAAAATTTTAATGAGGTCAATCTCATCCGTCAGGCACAACTCAGCGGAAACGTTCTGTTCACGAATTACTGGACACTGAATGCAATCGTATCGGTCGATGTCGGTCATTACGATGATCGAGAGACGCGAGGAAACGGATTGTATGCCCGGCCAGCTCTATACGATGCCAACATCAGCTTGTTGACTGATGGGCGGCAAGATGTGAACCTTTCGATGAGTATCCGCACAGTGTGGGATGCCAAGCGGAGGTTTGTGTGGGGATCAACAGTTGGGATTGAAGTGAAACCTGTTTCGTGGATGGAGTATCAACTCTCCGCGGGATACAATCAGGTGCGGCATCAGGAAGCATGGGTTGTGAACGAGACATCGAACGGCCCGACGGTGAGCATTTTCGCTGACCGCAGTACGCGTGAAGTGAACATCACACTGCGAAGTACAATTACGTTTACGCACGACCTGACGCTGCAATTCTATGGACAAGTGTTTCTGGCAAAGGGACATCATGAAAGGCTCCGACGGCTTGTCGGTACGAGAGATTTCTTTCCGTATAGTTACGCAAACAATCCTGACTTCAATAATCAGGCGCTGAACACAAATCTTGTCTTACGCTGGGAATACGTTCCGGGCAGCACCCTTTTTTTTGTGTGGTCACAAGCCAGAAAAGGTGGTTCGGGCGATTACGTCCGTTCATTTGCCGATGACTTCGGCGATACATTTCGCTCGCCGCCGGCCAATGTGTTATTGTTGAAAGCAAGTTATTGGTGGAGTCTGTGATGAAAAGAACGATGTCAAGCCCTTCTATTCGGAAGGATCAGAGGACTTGAACCGGTACAAACAATCGTCCGCTCTGCCCTAATCGTATCACCATTGACTTGGACCGTTGTTGGGGAGTCAAACACGTGTGCACCCTGAATAACGGTCAGCCCCATATCCTGAAGCGCATCGGGGCTTTCGTGGTTGTAGATCGCATTCACGACCGATTGTACATGCTGCATCACTTTTGCAAAGTCTGCTGGAGGTGTATACACAGGCAGGCCATATTTCTCATCTCGTGATAGATTTTTGCTGTGTGGATGAACGTCTTACTTGGCACACAGCCCGTATGAAGACATTCGCCCCCGGTTTTGTGGTTCTCAAAAAGTACTACCTTTGCGCCGAGCCGTTTCGCGGTGGTTGCCGCAACTAATCCCGCTGACCCAGCTCCTATAACAGCTACATCAAAGTGTGTGTTCAAGGTCAGAACCTTTCAGCGAACAGTTCATGTGGAGGGGGGTGTTTCTCTTTCCTTGTGCTAACCCGTGGCTCAGAGTATTAAGACTCACTTCACCACAGCTCCTCCGCAACTGCTACCTGCACCTGCCGTGCAACCATAGCAATGCGAGCCGAACACTATCTTGCGTTGCAGAAGTCTGTCAAAGTCGAAATCCCAAATCGTGTTCGGAGCGCCGTGGTTCACACGCGATTGAAGCATCTGGTTGAAGTCACAATCGTACAGCGTCCCATCATATCCCACACTGATTAAGTCCCGGCACATAACCCCTTCTGCTGCTGTTGGGTTAAATGCGTTGACAAGCTTGGTCATGTATTCCTCATACAACTCGGCCCGCTCAAGAAAGTGCTTGAACCTGTTGATCGGCATATTAGTGATAACATACAGACTGTTGAAAACGATTGCGTATCGCTTCGATAACTCATCCTTGAACTGTTTCTCGATTGCTGCCTGTTCCGGCGGCAGATACGCGCCGACAGGGTTGTAGACCAGGTCAAGCAGAAGCCCGCTTCCATCCGCCCCATATCCAAGGGAGTTCAACCTTCGCAATGACTCGATACTCTTTGCGAACACACCCTGTCCTCGTTGAGCATCGGTTTCGTGTTCCTGGAAGTATGGCAGCGAGGAAACCACCTCACATTGATGATCACGGAAGAACTCGGGCAGGTGTTCCATGTTCTTCCCATTTGTCGGATGTGGATCAAGCGTGACGGTGAGGTTATGTCGCACCATCACGTGCCTCTCCAGCCTCTTTGTTTCCGTGACCAGGTATTCAAAATGGTCATTCAGTTCCGGGGCTCCACCGGTGATGTCCAGGTTCTTGATTTGAGGATACGCACGGAGAATTTCCAGGCAGCGATCAATAGCCTTCTTATCCATCATCTCGGTTCGCTTCGGCCCGGCATCCACATGGCAATGCTTGCACGCCTGATTGCAGAGCTTGCCGAGGTTCACCTGCATCGTCTCAATACTGAGTGGATGCAGAGACAGATTCGTAGCCGCTAGTGTTTGTTCAAAGTTCATCATTCCGCCCTTTCACTGGCGTAGTCCCATTATTCTGTTGCTTAACAACATCCGTCCGGTCCGCAAATGCCGTGCTCGGTAATCTCGGTCTTGTCGTATTCAAGTCCTTTCGTCTCACGCGGATGCCTGATTGCACTCTTTCGGCAGTTGAATTCTTCCGCTGACTCGACAGCAATCGATGTGTACGGCTCAAGGCCAATCACTTCCTCAGAATATGGACCACTCATATTTATGTAGAGTTGGAAGGTCTTCTCGCACACCGCCATGCGAGAGCCTCGATGCAATGCGTGTCCGTCATCGTCGATCACCGTTTTCCATGGGCCCTTGTAGATCACGGCTTGATTCCGTTCAAGGCATTTACCTTGTTTTCCCTTCCAGGCAAGAATGGTTACCGACCGAAATTCAATTCCGCCGATTGTTTGCCATGGCTTTTCATCTCTCTTCGCAATCTCCATCCCATAGAAGCCGGCTTCCTCGAATGCCTTGAGCAGCCCGGTTTCAGTGAACGCACCGGAGATGCATCCACTCCAGAGTGCCGGATCGTTCTTCATGGCCTCTGGCACGTCCTCATCGCTTACGATATCCGAAATTGCTGCACGGCCCCCGCGCTTGAGCACCCGAAAGATCTCGCTGAAGAGGTTCCTTCTGTCGTCTTCCTTGACGAGATTAAGAACGCAATTCGACACAACAACATCAACAGAGTTATCGGCAATCATCGGCTCAGTTTGGCGAAGGACATCAGTATACTCGTTGAGTTTGTGCAGGTCAGCAGCGCTCGAAACGGTGTTTCTCTTCAGGTACTCATCGACCTTGTCGAGGTCAAGAGCAAGGTCCTGTATTTTCCCTTTATGGAACTGGATATGCACCCCGAACTTTTCGCTCAGCCCGGCTCTGTATTTCCGCGCAAGCGCAAGCATGTCGTCATTCATATCGACCCCAATAACAGCTCCTTTCGGCCCTACAAGCTGAGCAGCTATGTAGCAGATCTTGCCACCACCGCTCCCGAGATCGAGAACCACGTCTCCTTCACGGACAAACCGTGATGGGTCGCCACATCCATAGTCCCGGTCAATGATTTCCTGAGGCAATGTTGCGAGATACTTTCTGTCATACTCAACAGGACAACAGAGCGCGTGTTCCTGCCGCAAAGCTCCTTCTGAGTATCGCTCCCGAACGGACTGTTCAACCGCCAACGGCAAGTGCTGGTCGATTCTTTCACTCATAGTGATTCTCCTAATGGACGTTGCTTAGAAAAGTTTTTGTACGATGAAGGCTACGACGGCAGCACTCGGCAGGGTAACGACCCACGCGAGAAGAATGTCCCGCACAACCTTCCACTGAACTCCGCCTCCACTCGCCACACCGATTCCAATGATACTGCCTGTTGATACATGAGTTGTAGAGAACGGAAGTCCGAGGAAAGACCCAAGAATCACGAGCATAGAAGTGATTGAATTGGACGTAAATCCTTCCGCCGGATCTATCGCCGTTATTTTCTTTGAGAGTGTCTCTGTCACGCGCCGTCCGCCGACAAGCCCGCCAAGAATAACACCGATACCAACGACGAGGTACGGAAGGGCTGAAGATTTCATTGCCACTATGGATGTTCCAACAAGCAATGCAGCCATTTTGGGGGTATCGTTCAGACCGCGAGCAAAGCTCGTGAGCCCAGCCGAAAGAAGATGGAGAGAGTCGACAATTTTCATACTGAAACGGACATCGCCCGTGGCGGCACACTCTCTCACTTCGCCACGGCTGACATGGAGGACGGGCAGACTCATGGCCAGAGCGCCGGTAGTAGAGACAGCAGTTTCTGATTCATGAATGCAGAGACAGTATGCGTTCGACTTCGGCAATTGACGGGATAGGATAGGAATGAGGGCATAGGACAAAGAGAATGATACAACAGGTGAGACAAGGAGCGGTAAAAGAGCTTTACTCGTGAGGCTGCCCCAGTTGAGTCCACTGCCCCCAAATTCAGCAAGACAGGCCCCGATTATTCCACCAATGATTGCATGCGTTGTCGATACGGGAAGCCCGAATCGTGAGGATACGAAGATCCACACCGCAGCCCCAGACGCAACAGCAGCGGCAATGCGCGCAGGATCGACACTGCCAGTCAGTACGCCACTTGAGAAGACCTTCAACAGCAACCCGCCAAAGGCGATTGCTGCCAGACTACCCAGCGCAGTTGTCAACACACCCCAAAGGGTTGCTAACCGAATGCCTGCCGTGCCGCTTCCAACAAGCGTGGCAATCCCTTTGGAGATGTCGTTCGCTCCGTTTGAATAAGCTAGAAGGAATATAACAAGGAACGAAAGAACTTCTATCATTATCACCAGTACTGCAAAACCATGAACTTAATCATCAACTATCTCCTGATGGCGAAAGAGAAAATACCGGAACTCAGGACGTGTAAACACTCCGGAAAAGGCTGCCCTCCCGTTCACATAAGTTGCCGGGAAGATCGTGATACTCCGCTTCTCAAGAAGAGATTTGTATTTTCCTCTTTGATAGACCTTGATGGAGATCAGATCCTCCTCTGCAAATGGTTGCAGACTACGCGCAACCGCATCGCACGATGCGCAATGTTCCTCAACGAACACTTCGATAAACGGTTTATCCTTCCTGAGAGACATATACAATATCTGTTTTGATACGCTTTCCTACTTTCCATTCAACGACCAATCGTAATCCTTATAGCTAATATCCCATGCCGATGGATTGGCGTTGATTTGCTCCGCAAGCCTGGGCGGAAGAAATCGGGAGATGAACTTCAATACGCCTTCATCGGAATCGCCGAAGTCACCAGAATACCAACTCAAGATTTTGGAAATGTGTGCCTTTTTCGTAGCCACATCGAATTCGTTTCTAAAATTGTCGGCGAAAAACTTCTTTCCCTGATCATCAAGTTGTGCGTCAAGTCGTGAGCCTTCGTACGCTTCGTTTCTGAGTGCCGGACAACTCTTGGAGGCGCACACGAGCGCAAAGTGTGCACGCGGATCATTGAAGGTCGGACGAACTATCTCGTGTTCGATTGTGTTGAGCGTAATACTCTTGCCGTTTATGGTCACAAGTTTCTTGTCCCATACTGTCGATTTGAACACGGTCCCTATGACAAGCCCGCCGCTATGAAGGTCGTTGATGCTCTCCACAGGAGAGTTGTCACAGATGATTTTCAGCGTGTAGGCATTGTATGCGTTGATCCAGAATGCAAGCTTATCTTTCCCATCCAACAGGGTGTCCGGATTGGTAATCGCAAGCCAGTGGATGTAATCCTTAAGGCGCTTGTCATTGCGGAGGTCCTTGTAGTTCACAGATCCATCGTGAACATACGTAGAAAGGATTTCACTAAACACTCCATGCCGAATAGTTGCCGGAGAGGATTCAATGTACATCGTTGTAGCAGCACACACGAACATGACCACTTTCAAAAAGAGTTTTGGGCTGAACACAAGAACCTCGCTAATGAAACTATCGGCACGAAACACGTCACTGGTTGTCGGCGCAATAGCACTGGCTTGTCAGCGGACAGCAACGGTAGCTGAGCTGCCACGACCGAAGACACCGCCAAGTACTGCACCATAAACGACATGTCCCAACAGGCTTCCCATCACCATCATCATCGGTGCTGGAGTATTGGATGCGAACACGCCTGCCCCCATCATCGGATTCATGATTACTTGCGCAATGAACCACGGGATGAGCGCGAAGAGTATTCCCTTCAACCACGGCGCACCCGGCAGACGAGAGTACAACAGGGTTGCGAAGATGATTGCGAGAACCACTCCAATCATGAAATGCGCCAGCCATCCCACCACGACTGGCACGCCCATGAAATTGGCGAGCATCCTGCCGATATTCATCTCAGGCATTCCCATCATTGGCGCCATGATCATGATTATTGTCATGACTGCGGTAGCTGCCACACCGGCAATTACGGCCTTTTTCAAATTGTTTGTTTGCACGATAACCTCCAAAAAAAATTGTTTTGTTTGTTAGATTGTTTTTTTGTGAACGACTTCGGCCTGTTCAGTCACCAACCGTTTCACCAGACGTAGCGAACTGCCTTTGCGCAATTGTGCTGGCATCCCACTTGCGTGCTTTGAACACGGGATCAATCGGTGTATCAAAAATATGGTTCGAATAGTTGCTGATTGTTTTCACTGCGAGAGCGAAAATAATTTCCAGTATCTGCTTTTCGGCATAGCCCGCGTCGAGAAATCGTGACACATCTTCCGGGTCGGGTCTTCCACGCTTGTTGAGCATTACACTTGTGAACTCGCTCAGCGCCCTTAGCTTCGGATTTGGAATTTCTCCGCCCATTCTGATGGCTTCGGTTACCTCGGATGGAACTTTTGATTGCATGTCTGCCACCACACTGTGCGCAGCGACGCAGTATTCACATCCGTTCTCAACGCTGATTGTCAAGAAGACCACTTCCTGTTCGGCGGGCGTGAATCCGCTCTCTTTCCGGAACAAGTCATACCCGTGCATGTATGTGCTCAACAGTCCCGGCGAGTTGACCATGTACGCGTACATATTTGGAATCATTCCGTTTCGTTTTTTGGCTGTCTCTAAAAGCATTTTGGCTTGTTCGTTTGCCGTGTCAGATTCTTGCTTCCCGAGACTCATTTTGAAGTTCGTACTCATTTGTTTCCTATTGAATATACCTATGGATGATCTAGTTGTTATGGAATTTGTCAATCTCAAGGATGAGCTGACTCATCGGTGGATTGTGAAGGATAACGCGTGAACCCGTGCTTTCCCTTTCAATCAAGATTGTTGGAATTACTCTGCGGCCGCCTGACCATTCAATGACCTGGCGGGCTGCTGCGTCACTTTGGTCGATATCAATCTCTTGATACGAGATGTTTCGTTCCCGCAGCATGCGTTTTACATTTCTGCAGTCACCACACCATTGCGTTGAATACATGGTTATCTTTTTCAAATTGTCCCCCTGTGTGTTCTTTCATTCCGGTTAGGTTCAAACAGCCTTCATTGAACTCAAGTAAGATAGTGGATTCGATTCATCAGAGCTGTCCGCTGGCGGACATTGTGGATTGTGCGCAGACCACAAAAAGAGGGACAACAGGCCACTACGCGCGAAAAGCTGAAAGAGGAACGCGATAGCGTGTGTCAAACGGCGAGGAATAGTGAATCAGTATTTTGTCATACACCACTTGCGGAATGCCAATATCTGCGAGGAAGAGTTCACCTGTCTTTTCAGGCAGGAGCCCTGTTTTCGGCAATGCCAGCGTCATCGTACGCTGAACTTTCATATACTCACCGGCAGAGTCCCCTGTCGTGGAATCAATCCCCGAAGGAACGTCGAATGCCAACACAGCGACATGACTCTGATTTGCCCATTGAATAAACTCCGACGCAACGCCACGAGGTGCAGATCGCAAGCTGTACCCGATGATTGCGTCAATGATCAAGTCGGTGTGTTCCTTGTCGAGGTCCGCCAAGACTACTTCTTTTCCTGATGTGGACCGAAATATCTTACGTTGAAACGAAGGAACCTCACCCAAGCGATCAGGATTCGTAATGCAGAGTCGAACGTTTACACCGTGATTCGCGAGATGGCGTGCCGCGCAGATGCCTCCTCCGCCATTTCCTCCAGTTCCTGCGAGCACAACAACACTCGCGGTGCGCCATGGCGGTCCGAGCATTTCGATTGCACAGAGAGCAAGGTTGCGTCCGGCGTTCTCCATCATTTGATAGAGGTTCGGACCTGTTTCCTCAATTGCTATCCGGTCGACTTCACGCATTTGAGCGGTCGTGACTGCGGGAACGCGGATTCCGGAGTCTGTAATAAATTGTCGTACCATCATTATCGTTTCAATAGAATCTACATGAGAATTATTTGACAGCCAGTGCAAATTGATATCGGAGGTTATGCCCCTCTTCACCGAACGATCGCGCCGGATTGATGCTCATTCCCGACAAAGGAGACTCGAAGGTAATGAAAACAAACAGCAGGAGCCCGGCAAACACTCCGGTGCATCTTGATATGATGGGGTTGTTTGACGTGACGAGCACAGTCATCATGAGCAAAAAGGAGATGAACAATTCAGCGAAAAATGCGACAGCGGAACCTTGAGTTCCGGGCAGCGTCGCGACCGCGTTGATTGGAGCAAGCCGGAAAGAGTCACCGAGCATTAGCAGCACCAACGCGACCCCCGCACGCCCACCCGCGAATTCCGCAATGACATAGAACGCTGCATCAACAGGCTTGACCTTCCCAAGCCGAAAGAAACTCAGCGTCACCGCCGGGTTCAAGTGAGCACCAGATTGCTTTCCCCACGGCGAATAGATAAGGAGAATTGCGGTGATGCCCATTGCCAATCCCATGATCAGTTGCGCAACAATCGTATCGCCGATGAGTCGATGGACCGGAAAATCAGGAGACCACAACACGGTTGCAAACACTCCTGCCGAGACCTGAATATCCCCAATCCGGCAGCTTCCATCAAATACTCTTGCCAATGAAGCTTCATGGTCTTTGCTCCACATCCTCGACGTGTGCTCTAAGCAGCTCACCAACACTCCATGCTTGTGCGATGCATCCACGGGAGGTGTGAGGAGTATTGCCGTCGAATATCTCCGATACTGTACCGACTCCTGCATCCATGAAATGTGGGACCATTATTTCAAGAATATCTCGTGTCCTCTTTCTTCCCGAATCTCCTTCCACATTCACAATTGCGCTGCAGAGTGGACCCAGCAGCCAGCTCCAGACGGTTCCTTGATGATATGCGCTTTCCCGCGACAACTGATCTCCTCCATACGAACCGCGATACGCGGGATCATCGGGTGAGAGACTGCGCAAGCCTACAGAGGTGTAAAGTTTTTCCTCCACAACCCTCAACACCTTTTCAGCCTTTGACTTCTCCAGCAATGGAAACGGGAGACTCAGGGCAAAGAGTTGATTAGGTCGGATAGCAGCGTCTTTGTACTCACCATCTACGTAGTCGTACAGTGCGCCGGTGTCTTCGTTCCAGAACACTTCATCAAATTTCTGTTTGAGCGCTTCAGCACGACGAGCGAATAAAGTTGCCTCTTGGGACAATTCGTACCTCGAGGCGAGTTCCGAATAAATCTTGAGTGCATTAAACCAAAGTGCATTGATTTCGACCGCCTTCCCCTGGCGCGGCGTTACGACCCAATTACCGACCTTGGCATCCATCCATGTAAGTTGCACACCGGGTTCCCCGGCATACAACAAGCCATCTGTGTCAACATGAATGTTGTAGCGTGTTCCTCTGTCATGCCATGAGATAATATCGCGGAGTATCGGCATCAACTCATCCCGGATGAAAGCGTCATCGTGCGTATAGTGTAGATACTTATAGATGGCAACAAAAAACCAGAGCGTCGCATCAACCGTGTTGTATTCCGGTTCCTCGCCACCGTCTGGAAACCGGTTTGGCAGCATACCCTGGCTTACACTCTGCGCGAATGCCCGAAGGATATTCTTCGCGTCATGATACCTGCCGGTGACGAGACAAATGCCCGGCAACGCAATCATCGTATCCCGTCCCCAATCGGTGAACCAATGGTAGCCGGCGATGAGGGTATTCTGGTCCTCACCCCGTTTGACAATGAATTGATCTGCGGCGAGCGCCAGGGTCTCCGACATCTCATCGCGAAAGGGAAGAGCGTCGAGTAAGCGCTCCCGCCGGTGCATTTCTTTATCTGCCAAGGAAAAAGCATCACGTCCTGTTGGATTGTCTGTCGAGATGATGACACCGAGTTTGCCTCCGGGTTTCAACTGGACCGTGAACGTTCCGTGCGAAAACAGGTCTTCACGATAGTCGAGGCCACGGTACTGTTCGAGTAAGTACTCAAAGTTATAGTACCATTCCGGTTTCGGCGTGAACTCCGAATGAGGGATTGAGACAAACAATTCCGGCATGTTATCATATGACTGAACTCGAAACATGCCATCCGTGAACGTTCCTTCTGATCGAATCGCGTCGTTGGCATGACTGAGACTATGATAATCACGGGGAGACAGGAGAGGAAGGAGATCCAAAGTGATTGATGATGGCGCTTCCAACAGTTCGTACAACACGACTGTGGTATTTTCGTCATGAATGGCTGCAATAGTCTTTCGCAGCACCACACCTTCCGCTTCGTACTCGAACAGGGGAAACATCTTCTTTGAAAAGGATCGTAAGTGAACGTATCCGTTCGGAGAGACTGCATTTGGGTAACGATTGGCGCCAAGGTCGAAGCGTTGATCTCCGACAAGAATTGACTCATCAAGCTTTGATAACAAAACCACGCGACCTACCGGTGGCTTTGTGGCCGCTACAAGCAAACCGTGGTAACGCCGCGTATGCAGACCTGCAAGAGTCGAGCTTGCCCAACCGCCGAGTCCGTTCGTTTCGAGCCACTCGCGTTTGGTAGCCTCCTCGAAGTTCTGTGTAATAGCTGAGTTAAATGAAATTGCCATAAAGTCTCCAAGTCATAGTGGCGCGGAAGATGAAAGAACACGCTCCATTGTAGCGCGGATTGATTCCCTTACGCCACTTCTACGAACACTTTGATAGTTCCTTTTCCAGTCGTCAGCAAATCGATCATCTGTTGGTAGTTCTCCAGACCCTTGACGGGATGCGTCAGGAATTTCGACAAGAAGCCGGGATACTGTAACTCTGCCTTCGAAAAATCCTTCACTCCCGCTTCAAAGTATTCGCGGTTTGCATTCACCGTTCCCACAACGACTTTGTTGCCGAGAACAAATCCAAGATTGATCTTGTCTGCAGGGACCTCCACCTCCCGCCCGCCACCGGTAACGCTCGAAAGAACAAGGACGCCGTTCTTTCCCAGAATATTCATTGCCTCGAACACGATGGGCGAATAGCCCGTCGCTTCGAAGATCAGATCGAAAGGACCGTGCTGTTGTGCCGATTCGGTTAAGCTTGTTGTTTGCGTATTGTGGTAGCACGCTCCGATTTCCTGAAGAAGATCGGAA
>JBBRUI010000064.1:0-16782 GCA_038247945.1 Bacteroidota bacterium
AATAGCAGCGCCATCCACCTTTACATCGCCTGCAGCCAAGCCCGGTACAGCATGAACGAAGCGAGCTTGCGAGCGGAAGTTAAGGTTCGGATCCGTTCCCGGTCCACTCGGAACATCAACGCAAGCCCCCCACATTCCTATAAGCAGCAATAGGCCGAGCGCAAGGAAAATCTGTCTCAAACTCATCGCAATATTCTCCTATGTATGAATGATGAAATGATTAGTTGCGTGTAATATCTTATCCTCCGGCAGTATGCTACCCCGAGGAAAGAAGGGTAAAAAAAAATTTTAAAACGTAGTATATACTCATCTCTTCTGAACGAGAAAAACTCCGGGCGCCCTTATTAAAGAAGCCGAGCCGGACTTCTGGTTGAAGAACCTATTCGGTAATAGAGCGTGATGGTGAGTGGCGCAAGACCCCGGAGGTAATCTCTGGAACTCGTCTCGCTCAACGCTCGTTGAGTTTCAGCGACTTAGATTTTTCTTGGTAAGATGTTTGGAATGTAGTAACAATTCGTCCAGCCGTACCTCCTTGGAATAGTGAGCGTATATGACGCACTGAAGTCGAATAAGGGAATCTGTTACGCCTCAATATATAGACGTAGGTATTCTTTGTCAAGTGCGACTCAAAGAAAAGGTTTACTCCAATTTCACGATCTTGAGGTTCGAAATGCCGTGTTGCTTCACCAAAGCACTCATCGCCGCCGCTGGTATATCACTATCGATGTTCATCACGGTGAGAGCTTTCTCTCCAACAGCGGTTCGACCAAGGGAGACGCCACCAATATTGACCTGATAATCGGCCAGAATCGATCCAACGCGAGCCAGCATTCCGGGCTTGTCGATATTATTATAGACAAGCAAGTAACCCTCGGGATTCAATTCAAATCGGAATCCATCGATTGTTGTAAGCCTGATAACGGTCGAACCGTATACTGTTCCGGCTAACTTTCGCTCGCCACTTTCTGTTTGGAATGTAAGTCGGAGAAGATTCCCTTCGCTGTTTGTAAATCCCTCCCGCTGCTCAGTTACGACGATGCCCATTTCCGAAGCATAAAATGGAGCATTTACAAAATTCACAGGTTCATGCAAAACGTGGGAAAGAATTCCCTTCAACACTCCCGCTTTCATCAACTCCATTGATGACACGAGAAGTTCTCCCGCAACTGCAACAGTAATATTTTTAATTTTTCCGGATGCAAGCTGGGCAGCAAGACTGCCGAGTTTTTCCGCCAGCGTCGCGTAGGGACGAAGCTCGTCGTTCATCGTTAACTGCAGCGCTGCACCATTCACCAGGCCAACATAGCCTCGGCCTTTCAGTGCGTCGGCAATTTGGTGAGCGATCTGCACTGCGACTTTTTCCTGCGCCTCTTCGGTGGAAGCGCCGAGATGTGGCGTTGCAATCACTTTCTCGTGGTTCAACAATGGATTATTCACAGGTGGTTCTTGTTCAAACACATCCAATGCAGCGCCCCCGACCTGACCGGATTGTAATGCGCGAAGCAATGCGGCCTCATCGATAATTCCACCGCGGGCACAATTCACGACGCGAACACCTTTCTTGCACAAGGCAAAAGTTTCGTCATTCAACAAACCTGTGGTTTCTTTAGAGAGAGGGGTATGGACCGTGATGAAATCAGACCGACGGTACAACTCATCCAAACTTACCAATTCTATATTCAACTTTGCGGCAACGTCACTAGAAAGAACCGGATCGTATCCGACGATCTTCATACGGAATCCCTGACACCGACTCGCAACCTCGCGGCCTATTTTTCCCAGTCCCACAACTCCCAATGTTTTCTCAAACACTTCAACGCCCGTGTATTTTTTCCGATCCCATTTTCCTTGTACCAGACTCGCATGGGCTTGGGGAATATTGCGGGCAAGCGAGAGCAGCATCGAAACAGTATGCTCGGCAGCAGAGATTGTATTCCCACCCGGCGTGTTCATTACCAGAATGCCCTTTCGAGTCGCGGCAGCGACATCGATGTTATCAACGCCGGTTCCTGCCCTCCCTATAATCTTCATGTTGGTTGCACGGGCGATAACGTCGGCGTTTACCTTCGTCGCACTCCTGACGATGAGGCCTTCGTATCCGCTGATGATATTTTTCAACTCCTCAGCAGAAATTCCGGGCTTATTGTCCACCTGGAATCCTTCATTCACCAGGCTATCAATACAGCCTTGTTCCAGCTGATCACTTATAAGAATTTTCATTCGAGATTACTTCCGGATGTGAACAGAGAATTACTTAGTCATGTTACGCAAAAGATAGAACGCGGATGACGCCGGGTTAGCTGATACTCGCTGATTTGAATTGACTGCAATCGTCTGTTCGCCATCGAGCAGATCATCGTGGCAAAAAAGGGGCATTTTCAAAGTAATAAGGGGTATGTTTTCTCCCCGGATTGTCCAGGGGTTCTCTCTCTGGAAACTCATCAGCGTAAATCCGCTGGATCAGTGTCATCCGCGTTCTATTTTGTCTTTCTTGCGTAACATCAGTTACTTCATCGACACGAACGCATTCTGCGTTGCTGTCAGTCCCGCTCCCATCGGGAATGAATACCCGACAGCGGCGAGTGTTTGTTCGAGGGCTCCGACGAACGCGATCATATCGAGCTCATCGTAATAGCCCAGGTGAGAGACGCGGAAAATTTTATCTTTGAATTCATCCTGTCCGCCGGCAATCGTAATCCCTTTCTCTCCTTTCAGAACCTTGTTGAACGATTTCCATGCGACTCCATCGGGAACCCATACCGGCGTTACCGCGAACGAAGGTGAATCGGAGAAAAGCTTCAAACCTAGTCCAACAACTCCCGCCCGCAACGCCGAGGAAAGTCTTTCATGACGGTTCCACACATTTTCAATCCCTTCAGCCTTGATCATTTCCAGTGCAAGATCAACACCGATGATGAGGGAAACGGCGGGTGTAAACGGTGTATCGTTTTCCGCAAATGATTTTACTGCTTTGCGCAAATCGAAATAATACTTTGGCAGTTTGGAAGACTCCATTGCAGCAACCGCCCGCTCACTCACGGCAACAAACGCGAGTCCGGGAGGAATCATCAAACCCTTTTGCGAACCGGTCACGCAGATGTCAATCCCCCATTCATCGAACCGAAATTCATGAGCCCCTATGGCGGTTATTCCATCTATACATACCAACGCTTTGGAATTCTCACGAATCACCTTTGCCATCGCCTTCACGTCTGTTGCGGTACCGGTCGAGGTCTCGCTGTGTACGAGGTAGACTGCTTTCGCATTGGGATTACTTTTGAGTGCCGCGAGAATTTGATCTTCTGTTGGTGCTTTTCCCCACGGAGTCTTTACTTCCACAACATTTAGTCCGAACGCCTTCGGCATCTTCACCCATCGTTCGCCAAACTTTCCGCCATTCACAGAGATGACAGTGTCGCCCGGCGAGAACAAACTCACGAACGTGGATTCAACACCGCCTGTACCTGAACACGTCAGTGTGAGTACGGGTTGATTGGTTTGAAAAAGGTACTGCAGGTTCTTGTTTACGCGCGTAAGGATCTCATTGAATTCGGGGTTTCGGTGATGGATGATCGGCTCTGCCATCCTGAGCATAACCGTCTCGGGAATCGGTGTAGGGCCGGGAGTAAACAATCTTTTTTTCATAAGGCTTCTCTTAAGGTGATGTTCGAAAGGACAAGGGATGGTTACAACTTGAATTTACGAAAGTCGGAGAAAAGAACAAAGCAGAGATCAGAGTCCGAAGGTGGTACTTATGCAGTAGCTGGAAGGTGTCGCGCAATAATTCCCAGCAACTCGGTCCTTCCTTCACCACTGATCGATGAAAAAGGAATGACGTCTTTGCAGAGCGCAAATTTTTGGAATGCTGCTTTCGCGTTTCTTAAATACGTTGGCATCTTGCTACGAGGAAGTTTGTCGGATTTCGTCATCACGACCACGAAAGGGATTTCGTAATACTCGAGCCATCCGACCATCATCATGTCGAGCTCGGTAGGTTCGTGTCGCGAGTCGATGAGCTGCACGACCAGGGAAAGAGTCTCGCGTCCTTTGAGATACTGCTCGATCAGTTTGCCCCAACTCGAGCGGATTTGCTCCGGCACTTTTGCGTAGCCATACCCGGGCAAATCGACAAAATAGAATTCCTTGTTCACAAAATAATAATTCAGCTCACGGGTTTTCCCCGGCTCAGAACTTTTGCGGGCGAGCGCTTTACGGTTGACGAGCTTGTTGATAACGGAAGACTTACCGACGTTGGACCGGCCAAGGAATGCAATTTCCTTGTGCGGCTCTTTGGGGAGCTGTCGAAGGTTGGCTACACCGGAAACAAATTCTGCTGATAGGATTCTCATACAACGAAAAGAAAAAAGGAGTCCGAGAGCTGGAACCCCTTTGTCGGTTTCAAATATTACGCAGCGCCAACCGCCGCTTTTTCACCAGGAGCTTTCTGATCTTTCGCTTCTGTTTTTGCTTTCTTTGTACGCGGCTGTTTCGTTTTCTTTTCCGTAACGAGCTTGCCTGAAATCTCCTGACCGGAATTGAAATCTACAAGTTCGATGACCGCCATCTCTGCCGCGTCCCCTTTGCGTTGACCCAGCTTTACGATCCGCGTGTAACCCCCCGGCCTCGATCCAACCTTTTCAACGATCGTGGTGAACAATTCCTTGATAACATCGCGGTCCTTAATCATACGGCCGACTTCACGCCGCGCGTGAACCCCGACCGCCGGCGCGTCTCCCGTACCTGACGCGTTCTTTGCACGCGTAATCATTTTTTCAACCAGCATGCGCGTCTCTTTTGCTTTTGCAATGGTGGTCATGATGCGCTTATGGCGCAGCAAAGATGTTGAAAGCGCGGCAAGAGTAGCACGACGGTGGCTTGACGTGCGCTTGAGTTTTCGACCTGATTTACGATGTCGCATAGTGGCAATCCAAAATAAATTCTAGTACTTAGTTGTTTGCTGCGTCGCCGATGTACTTGGCGACATCCATGCCGAACGTGAGTCTTTCGGTTTGAACGATTTCCGAGAGCTCGGCAAGAGACTTGCGGCCGAAGTTCCGAAACTTGAGAAGTTCTGCTTCGTCTCGTCGCACGAGATCTGCAATTGTTTTGATGCTTGCTGCGCGGAGACAATTATGGGACCTGACGGAAAGCTCTAACTCGTCCACCGGTGTGAGCAACACTTTCCGGATACGGGCGAATTCTGCATCCTGCTCACTTTCTACTTTTTCAGCCTCAGGCTCGGTATCGAAGTTGATGAAAAGCTGAATATGATCGCGGAGAATTTTTCCCGAGTACGCCATTGCATCTTCCGGCGTGATCGAGCCATCAGTTTCCACTTCAATGGTCAACTTCTCATAATCCGTTTGCTGGCCAACGCGGGTCGGTTCAACAAGGTAGCGGACGTTCCTGATCGGTGAAAAGATCGAATCGATCGGAACTACACCCAGGGGCTGGTCGGCAATCTTGTTTTCTTCAGCCACCACATACCCGATGCCGCGACCAATGCGGAGATCAAGTTCGAAATTGGCTTCTGCATTCAGTGTCGCGATGTGAAGATCCGGGTTCAACACTTCAATATCAGCCGAAGCTTCCTGAATGTCTCTTGCGGTAAAATTCTTTGGCCCCTTTAATGGAATCATTACACGGTTTGTTTTTTTGTTGATGAGCTTCAACCGTGCCTGCTTCAAATTGAGAATCATATCCGGCACATCTTCCACAACCCCCGTTATAGTGGAAAATTCATGTTGAACGCCGTCAACCTTTAATGCTGTGATTGCATAGCCCGGCAACGACGAGAGAAGCACTCTCCGCATGGAGTTGCCGATTGTCGTGCCGAAACCCTTTTCCAATGGTTGAACGATGAAACGTCCGAAGGTACCCGTGCGGCTCGATTCGTCGAGTTGAATCCGCTCCGGCATTTGAATTGTTCCTGCTGTCATGTACACATCCTTTAAATAGTTACTTCGAATACAACTCGACGATCAACTGTTCGTCGGCATTCAACGGGATATCCGAGCGCTCGGGAATATTGAGGAACGTGCCGGACATTGCTGCTTTATCGAGACTGAGCCATGGAAGCATCGCGTTGTCTTTCATTCTCTTCATGGAAGAGTGGAACACATCCAGCTTCTTGCTCTTGTCGCGTACCTGAATCGTGTCACCGCCTTTTAGTAAATACGACGGAATGTCCACGGATTTATTGTTCACCAGAATATGGCCGTGCGTGATAAGCTGCCGCGCGGTTTTGCGCGACGGCGCGAGGCCCAGTCTGTAAATAGTGTTATCGAGACGACGCTCCAGCATCTTGACCAGCAACTCGCCCGTGCGTCCGGTTTGCTTCAGTGCCTTCGCAAAATAGTTGCGGAACTGCGTCTCCTGCAATCCGTACATCCGCCGGACTTTTTGCTTCTCACGCAACTGAACGCCATACTCCGATACTTTGGGGCGGCGCGATTGTCCGTGCTGGCCGGGCGGGAAGCCCCGACGTTCCACGGGACATTTTTCTGTAAAGCATTTTGTGCCTTTCAAGAATAACTTCTGTCGTTCCCGACGGCACAACCTGCAACTTGCATCAATGTATCTTGCCATGAACCTTCTTCTTTCTAAAAAAAATGAATTACACTCTTCTTCTTTTCGGAGGACGGCAGCCGTTATGCGGAATCGGCGTGATGTCCCTGATCGTGGAAATCTCCAAACCGGAAACCTGCAATGCCCGAATCGCAGCCTCGCGTCCCGACCCCGGACCCTTTACATACACTTCTACTTTTCTCAATCCAAGGGCATGGGCCGCTTTTGCTGCAGCCTCTGCCGAGACTTGTGCGGCGAATGGCGTGTTCTTGCGCGAACCTTTGAAGCCGTTCTTGCCCGCCGATGACCAACTGATCGTATTTCCATAGATGTCCGTAATGGTAACGATAACGTTGTTGAATGTTGCCTTCACGAATACTTTGCCGCTGACGTCCACCTGGATTTTCTTTTTCTTCTTTACATCCGGTGATGCGGAAGTGGTTTTTGCCACTGTTCCTCCTCGAAAAATTGTTCACAAACTTTTTTGGGTGTCAATGGGACCAACAGCCCATTGTTCTTAGGTCTTGGACGCCGCCTTCTTCTTGCCGGCGACCGTCTTGCGCTTTCCTTTACGCGTGCGTGAGTTCGTGCGCGTACGCTGACCGCGTACAGGCAACCCCCGACGGTGACGCAATCCGCGGTACGATCCAAGATCCATCAATCGCTTGATATTGGCTTGCACTTCTCCGCGCAAAGCACCCTCAACCTTAAAATCAGCGGTGATGATGCTGCGAATCTTTGCAACTTCATCATCGTTTAAGTCACTGACTTTCTTATCGAAGCTAATGCCTGCCTTGGTCAAAATATTTTCGGCAGTAGCTGTCCCGATGCCGTAAATATATTGCAACCCGATGATGGAACGCTTCTTCTTTGGTAAATCAACTCCAGCAATACGAGCCAACTGGATTCCTCCTTCGTTAAACTATTAACCCTGACGTTGCTTGTGTTTCGGATTTTTGCAGATCACGCGGACAACGCCATTGCGCCGGATGATCTTACAGTTGATACAAATCTTTTTTACTGACGAGCGTACTTTCATAGCTACTTCCTCCAACTTTTACTGTCATTGCGAGGCGTCTTTTGCCGAAGCAATCTCGTCGTAACTTCAGTGATGGGATTGCTTCGCTCCGCTCGCAATAACTCGTCGAGCTGAAGCTCACTTATATCTATACGTAATTCTACCCTTCGTTAAATCGTACGGCGACAGTTCCACCGTTACTTTATCGCCCACCAGAATCTTGATGAAGTTCATCCGCATTTTTCCGGAAATATGGGCAAGCACTTCATGTCCGTTCTCCAAACCGACCTTGAACATTGCATTCGGCAGTGTGTCTGTGATCGTTCCGTCAACTTTGATTGGACCTTGTTTTGCCATATTTCGAAAACTCCGGACTCACCGCGTCAGGATTTCAGGTTCTCCTTTTCGTACGACAACTGTGTGTTCAAAATGCGCCGATGGTTTTCCGTCCGCAGTGCGAACCGTCCAGCCGTCGCTATCGACCTCTACTTTGTACGTCCCTGCATTGACCATCGGTTCGATTGCCAGAACCATTCCTTCTTTCAACCTCACGCCGGTTCCCGGATCGCCGTAATTGGGAATTGCCGGTTCTTCATGCAGATTTTTGCCAACACCATGTCCCACCAAATCTCTTACAACGGAGAATCCGTTCGCCTCAACAAATTTTTGTACCGCAAAAGAAACATCATGTACATGGTTGCCGGCGACTGCTTTTTCAATTCCCTTGTACAACGATTCCTCTGTCACACGCAAGAGCCGAAGCTTTTCCCCATCTATGCGTCCGACGGCAAATGTTTTTGCACCGTCTCCGAAATAACCATTCTTCCGCACGCCAACATCGATCGAAACAATCTGTCCTTCCTGCAACATGTGGCCGTTGGGTATGCCATGCACTACAACATCATCGACAGACACACACAGGCTTGCCGGGAACAGATTCTTCTTATCAAAACCGTAACCCTTGAACGCCGGGGTTGCTCCTCGTGAACGAATGTAGCGTTCAGCAATTTCGTCCAGTTCCTTTGTGAAGACTCCCGCTTTGATCCGGGAACCAACCAGAGCCAACACTTCGGCAACTATCTTGCTGCTTTCTTTTATCAGCTCCACTTCGCGCTGCGACCGTAGAGGGACTTTGCTCATAGCGCCTCAGCGATGCTTACCGCGATCTGCCCTTCAACTTGCCTGATTTCATGAAGCCGTCATAATGCCGCATCAACAAATGCGATTCGACTTGTTGCAACGTATCAAGCGCTACACCCACCATAATCAACAAACTCGTACCCCCGAAGAACTGTGCGAAACTCGGGGTCACGTTGAACCGAGACATAAATGCCGGCAGAATTGCGACGACAGCAAGGAATATTGACCCGGGCAGCGTTATCTTCGTCAGAATATTGTCGATGAAATCCGCTGTGTGTTTGCCGGGTCGTATACCGGGAATAAACCCGCCTTGCTTTTGCATATTCTCCGATACGTCTTTCGGATTGAATGCAATTGCCGTATAAAAATATGTGAAGAAAATAATCAGCAAGGCATACACGACCGAATACGTCCATGACGTATACTGAAAATACTCAGCAACACCCTGCATTACTTCACTATCCGGGAAGAAAGTTGCAATGGTCTGCGGAATAAACATGATCGATTGAGCAAAGATAATCGGCATAACGCCCGCCGTGTTTACACGCATCGGAATGTATTGCGTAACGCCTCCGTAGACTTTCCGGCCTACAACGCGCTTTGCATACTGCACGGGGATTCTTCGCGTACCCTGAGTAACCAGCACCACTCCGGCAATAATTGCAACCAGCAATCCCAGCAGTATCAACCAGATGATGATGTTGCCGCTGAACTGAAATTGCTCCACAATCGAATGCGGGAAGCGTGCAATAATCCCGATAAAGATAATCAGGGAAATTCCGTTGCCAATCCCCCGTTCAGTAATCTGCTCACCAAGCCACATCATGAAAATTGTTCCCGCTGTCAAAAAGAGGACAGTCGAAAGCGTAAACCCGAACCCTGCAACCACTGCAGGGACAATGGGCAAGCCTTCAATCTGCATGCTGGAGAGGCGAACGCTGACGCCCCAACCTTGCAACGCCGCAACCACAACTGTCCCGTACCGTGTCAACTGAGTGAGTTTGCGCCGTCCTTCTTCGCCCTCCTTTGAAAGCTTTTGGAAATATGGAACCACGGCGCCAAGCAACTGCAATATAATAGAAGCGCTGATGTACGGCATGATACCCAGCGCAAAGATTGCCGCATTGGAGAACGCTCCGCCGACAAACAAATCATACAAACCAAACAGTGTGTTTTGTTCTTGCTGGGCAACTGCACGCGCGAGCAATATAGCATCGACACCCGGCAGCGTAACATGGGAACCGATGCGAACAACAATCAAGAGCGCCGCGGTGAACAGAAGCCGCGTGCGGAGTTCCTGAATTTTGAAAACGTTACGAAAACTCTCGCCTAAATTTGCCATTATTCTTTAGATGATGAACTGATCGTTTGCGCTTTGCCGCCGGCCTTCTCAATTTTTTCCTGGGCCGATTTACTGAACGCATGAGCCGACACGTCGAGCTTCGCGGTCAATTCACCGTTGCCGAGAACTTTTATTGGTGCCGTAGATTTCTTCACGACGCCAAATTTTGCCAACATTTCCGGGTTGATGATACCGCCCTGGACTTTCCCGTCTGTCGAGAGCTTGTTCAGCATCTCAACATTGACAATCTGGAACTCGACGCGGAATGGGCTGGAAAAACCGCGTTTCGGAACACGACGTACCAACGGCATCTGACCGCCTTCAAACCCTGCAACGAATTTGGTTCCGCTGCGCGATCCTGCGCCTTTGTGCCCGCGGGTCGATGTGCCGCCATGTCCCGATCCTTGACCTCTGCCGATACGCTTGCGCTTCTTGCGCGAGCCTGCGGCCGGTTTGAGATTACTCAGAATATCGTTTGCCATTGCTTTCCTTCTTTGATCAGTCGTCAGTTAATTTCTTCGACTGTGACTAAGTGGACCACTTTGCGAATCATTCCGCGGATCTGCGGCGTATCATTTTTCTCGACTGAGTAGCCGGGGCGCCCAAGCCCGAGGGCTTTGATCGTCCGCTTCTGCGGCTCGATCTGGTCGATGATGCTTCGCTTCTGTACTATTTTAAGTTTCTTTGCCATGGTTTCTTGTTCTCTTTACTTTGCTGCAGCACGATTACTGAACAATTCCTCCAACGAAATGCCCCGTCGCGCGGCAACAGTCTTCGCATCGGAAAGACTTTCCAATGCTTTCATTGTTGCTTTGACGACGTTGTGAGGGTTGGATGACCCCATCGATTTTGTGAGAACGTCTTTCACGCCGGCAGATTCAAGCACTGCACGAACGCCGCCGCCTGCTATCAAACCCGTACCGGGTGATGCCGGCTTCAACATGACCTTTCCGGCACCGAACTTGCCAATGATCGCGTGCGGGATTGTTCCTTTAACGATTGGAACAAGCACGACGTTCTTCTTCGCGTCATCAACTCCCTTTGCAATTGCATCGGCGACTTCGTTTGCTTTTCCGAGACCGATACCGACGTGCCCCTTGCCGTCGCCAACCGCGACGATTGCGTTAAAACTGAAACGACGTCCGCCCTTCACGACTTTAGCAACGCGGTTGATGTGGACGAGCCGGTCCTTCAGTTCCAATTCACCTGCTTTGATTCTTGCCAACGTGTATTCCTCGTTTTAAACTTATGCGCTTCGACTCTTTCGTTGCTCTCGGGCGTGGACTCGAACCACGATTGACGGCTCCAAAGGCCGCTGTCCTGCCATTGGACGACCCGAGAATCAAGTCCAGTCGGGACCGGCAGCTTCCCGCTTTAGAATTTCAATCCGCCTTCGCGTGCACCGTCTGCCATTGCTTTCACAACGCCGTGATACAAATATCCGTTACGATCGAATACCACCTGCTTGATGTTGGCGGCGATCGCTTTTTTCGCGACCAGCTCACCGACTTTCTTGCTGATGTTCACTTGTCCTTTCACATCGCCAAAATCACCCTTTACATCTTTCGAAATGTCGGAGACGGAGACAAGAGTCTTGTTTGCCGAGTCATCGATAATCTGCGCGTAGACGTGCTTCAAACTTTTGAACACGGTAAGACGCGGGCGCTCGGTCGTGCCGGTGACCGATTTGCGGATGTGGGTCTTAATGCGTGCGCGGTTTTCGGTTTTTCGTTTCGTTATCATTTATATAATTCCCGGTTAAATCTCAGACTCAATAACTAAGCGGCCAACAGCCGCCGATGTTTTACTTCGATCCACTCGCAGCGGCTGCCTTGCCGGCTTTGCGACGGATATATTCACCTTCGTACTTCACGCCCTTGCCTTTGTACGGTTCCGGCGGACGGAACGAACGGATCTTTGCAGCGACTTGTCCAACCAGCTGTTTATCAATTCCGCTGATAACTATATTCGTCGGTATTGGTGTTTCAATCTTGATCGAATCCGGCGGCCCAAACAGAATTGCGTGGGAAAAACCAAGACTGAGTTGAAGCTTCTTTCCCTTCATCTCTGCCTTGTATCCGACGCCTACAAGTTCGAGTTTCCGGCTGTAACCATCGGTTACTCCGGTGATCATATTCTGCATAAGGGCACGCCACAAACCATGAAGTGAACGCACTTCTTTAACTTCAGAGTTTCGTGTGAGGAATATCTGGTTGTCCTTCATCTCAAACCCGATATCGTCATGCACGCGGGCTGTCAATTCACCTTTCGGACCCTTGACGACAATATCCTGGGCAGTCTTTGAGACTTTCACTCCGGTCCCGACTACAATTGGCTTTCTACCTATTCGTGACACGTTGTTTCTCCTTGATTACCAGATTTCGCACAATACTTCACCGCCAACTTTTGCTTCACGCGCTTCACGGTCCGTCATCAAACCTTTCGAGGTAGAAAGCACAGCAATGCCCAGCCCTCCCAACACACGGGGAACACCTTCCGCGTCGGTGTAGCGACGCAGTCCGGGACTGCTGACCCGTTTCAAGCCGGCGATGACCGGCTTGCCCTCGTTGTACTTCAACTGGATTCGAAGAACGCCTTGAGCGGTTGTTTTCGTCTCTGTGAAGCCGGCGATAAAATTATTAGTCAGCAACAGCTTCGTGAGTTCACGTTTCAAGTTGGATACAGGAACGTCCACTCGCTTGTGCCTCGCCTTAATAGCGTTGCGCAATCGTGTGAGATAATCTGCAACTGGGTCTGTCATTGTCATGCGTTTACAACTCCTACTTCAATCGTGTGTTGATTCCGGGCAATCCCGGACAAACTGTTTACCAGCTGGCCTTAACTACGCCGGGAATTTTTCCCTCAAGCGCCAGTTCGCGGAACGCAATGCGTGAAAGTCCGAACTTCCTCATGTACGCACGGGGTCGTCCGGAAATATTACACCGGCTATGCAACCGTGTCTTTGCGCTGTTGCGCGGCAACTGCTGCAATGCCACATAGTCGCCTTTCTCTTTCAGTTCCTTACGGAGTGCTGCATACTTCGCAACCATCTTTTGACGCTTGAGTTCTCGTGCTTTTGCGCTTAGCTTCGCCATGCCGGCAAATCTCCTGTCAGGGTTTTGGTGTTTCCAGTACTTCTTGGCGCTTCACAAACGGGAAGCCCATCGTTTTCAATAATTCGTAAGCTTCTTCGTCAGTCTTCGCCGTTGTTACGAACGTAATGTCCATTCCGAATATCTTTGAAATCTTATCGACGTCAATTTCCGGAAACACGACATGTTCCTTGAGACCCAGCGTATAGTTTCCGCGTCCGTCGAATGACTTGTCATTCAACCCGCGGAAGTCGCGCATTCGGGGAACAACAACAGAGACGAACCGGTCGAAGAATTCCCACATGCGGGCCCTCCGTAATGTTACGCGGCAACCGATCGGCATACCTTCACGCAGTTTGAAGTTCGAAATTGCTTTCTTCGCTTTGGTGATGACAACTTTCTGTCCGGTGATCAGCTCAAGATCGCGAGCCGCCGCATCAACGAGCTTCGCGTCCTGCGTCGCCTGTCCCACACCGATATTGATCGCAATCTTTTCGAGTCGGGGCGCCTGCATGACGCTCTTGTAATTGAAGCGCTTCATTATCACCGGCACAACATTCTGCCGATACGCGGTCAAAAGGCGCGGCGTAACCCGCTCTTCTTTGCCCGACGCCCGGGGTGCCTTATCGGGTGCCTGGGCTGCGCTTGATTTGCCTTTTCCCTTTTCAGCCTGAGGTTTCGCCGTCTTTGGTGCTGCCGGTTTTTTGGGTTTCTCTTCTGCCATTGCTGCTTTCCGTTTTTATGTTCGTCTGGTCTTTGTCAGACTCTTGTTGTCTCACCATCCGGTGAGAAGTATATATCTAGAATGTTTCTCCTGATGTCACCGCCACGCGTACACGCGTCTTCTTGCCCGTCGTCGCATCCTTCACCGACTTTGAACCCACTCTGGTCGGCTTGCCTGTTTTCGGATCAAGAAGCATAACATTGGAAACGTGTACCGATGCTTCCCTCTGCGTAATGCCGCCCTGCGGATTGCGCTGGCTCGGGCGTGCATGGCGCTTCATAAGATTGACGCCCTCGATAATCACACGCAGCTTATCCGGATAGACTTTCAGGATTTTGCCGGTCTTTCCTTTGGAGTTGCCGGAGATGACGATAACATTGTCGTTCTTACGAATCTTCATTTCAATTCCTCAATTACAAAACTTCCGGTGCAAGAGAAACAATCTTCATGTACTGCTTCTCGCGAAGCTCACGGGCAACGGGCCCGAAGATGCGGCTTCCACGCGGCTCGCCTGCATCATTGATAAGTACAATCGCGTTCTCATCGAAGCGGATAAACGAGCCGTCCTTACGGCGGGTTTCTTTACGCGTGCGAACGATAACCCCCTTTGCTACTTCACCCTTCTTCACGCCCGCGCCCGGAATCGCACTCTTGACAGATACCACCACAAGATCACCTAACCCCGCATAACGACGGTCAGAACCTCCGAGCACGCGGATGCACCGGACTTTTTTTGCGCCGGAATTATCGGCGACAACGAGATTAGTTTCTTCCTGAATCATAGTAGACTCTCCGTACTCTTGTTACTTCGCTTTTTCCACGACTTCGACGAGACGCCATCGCTTCAGTTTGCTCAAGGGACGGGTCTCCATGATTTTCACGGTATCCCCGATGCCCGCCTCACGCTTCTCGTCGTGCGCCATTAACTTCGTGGTGCGCTTGAAATATTTTCTGTAAATCGGATGCGGCACCTGTCGCTCAATCGAGACCACAATGCTTTTTTCCATCTTGTTGCTCACGACTTTTCCAATACGGGTCTTGCGGCGTGTGGTGCGTTTCGTTGGTGTCTCACTCATGAGCTTTTCCCGGCTTTCAATTTCTGATTCATGATGGTTTTCAAGCGGGCAATCTCGCGCCGCACGGTCCTCACGTTAATCGGACTTTCAAGCTGGCTTGTCGCAAGCTGGAAGCGGAGGTTGGAAAGGCTTTGCTCTTCATCTGCAAGCCGCTTCCGTATCTCTTCAATCGGCAGTTCCCGCAATTCGTGTGCTTTCATCTTCTTCTCTTCTGAAAATCTAATTATACTGCGCTGCTCGTACCGTAATCCGGCCGTGTGCTGATTTTTGTTTTGATGGGAAGCTTATGCGCTGCGAGCGTCAGGGCTTCCTTTGCAATTTCTTTTGAAGTCCCACCGACCTCAAACATAATCCTTCCGGGCTTCACGACTGCAACCCAGTATTCGGGCGCTCCCTTGCCTGATCCCATCCGGGTCTCGGCAGGTTTTTTCGTGACCGGCTTATCCGGGAAAATCCTGATCCACACTTTTCCTTCGCGCTTCATCATGCGCGTCAAAGCAACGCGCGCCGCTTCAATCTGGCGCTGTGTAATCCAACCCGGTTCAAGCGCCTTCAATCCAAAGTCGCCGAAGTCGACTTTTGAACCTCGCGTTGCTTTACCGCGCATGCGACCGCGCTGTTGTTTTCTGAACTTAACTCGCTTTGGCATCAACATACGGTACTACTCCCTTTACTGACTCTTGCGTGCAATCGGTTGCTGGCCTTCGCCCTTGCCGATCACCTCGCCTTTACAAATCCATACTTTCACACCAATTGCACCGTAGACTGTTCGGGCAGTCGCTGTTGCATAATCGATATCCGCCCGCAACGTATGCAATGGAATACGGCCTTCTTTGTACTGCTCGCGCCGCGCCATTTCCGCTCCACCGAGCCGGCCCGATGTCATAACACGAACGCCTTCGGCACCCATGCGCATGGCAGCGGTAATGCCGTTCTTCATCGCACGACGGAATGCAATACGACCTTCCAACTGCTGAGCAATGTTCTCGGCAACCAGGTACGCATCGAGTTCAGGCCGTTTGATTTCGTTGATGAGAATCTTCACGTCTTTGTTTGTAATTTTTTTCAGCTCTTCTTCCAGTTGGGAAATTTCTTTGCCGCTGCGCCCGATAACGATGCCAGGCCGTGACGTTGTGATCGTAATGACAGCGCGCTTGGGAGTTCGTTCAATCAGAATCCGGGAGATGCCCGCTTTTTTCAAACGGTTGCGGACGTAGTTCCGTATCGTCATGTCTTCCTGGAGCTTGCCGGCAAATGATTTGTCGTCGTACCAGTTTGAATCCCATGAGCGGATGATGCCTAATCTAAGTCCAACCGGATGTACTTTTTGTCCCAAAATTTTCTCCTTAACCGGATTACTTTGTTTCTTCTGTTGCTGAGACTTCCTGCTTGCTCACTTTTGATTTCTTCGTTGCCTTAGATTTCGATTCCGCCTTTACACCCGCTTTTGGTGCTGGGGTTTTGGATGACTGCGTCTTCGCGGTCTTCGGCTTCGGGGTATTTTTGTTTGCTTCTTTGTTCGCGGCTACCACAATGGTCACATGGTTCGACCGCTTGCGGATGCGATATGCCCGTCCCATCGGTGCCGGACTGATTCGTTTCATCATCATACCGCCATCGACGAACGCTTCTTTCACAATCATTTCAGAGGTCTCAAGTCGTCCGCCTTCGTCCTTATTCTGCAAGTTGGAGACTGCCGAACGCAAAACTTTCTCCGCTGTTTTCGCCGCATGTTTGGGCGAGAAGTGCAGAAGATGCAGCGCGTGATCGACTGCTTTTCCGCGAATAAGGTCAATCACCAGCCGCATCTTGCGTGGCGATGT
>JBBRUI010000065.1:0-16696 GCA_038247945.1 Bacteroidota bacterium
AGTTTCCCGGCGGGTTGGTATTGTTAGCCATGCGCCACCTGTTATTGGTGCCCTCGTTAGGATCTGGTTGCTCATTGATGATGGGATTAGAATTAGTGTGTCTTGTGGAGTAGGGTACCCAAGGGCAATTTAGGTCAGTATTTAAGAGGTTGTAAGCTTTGTTGCCGATCGTGAGGACGAAGTCTTTTTCATTAAATCCGCAAGGGCTGACTGTACCAGGGTCGGTGCCTCCATGCCCGATATCAAGAAGCACTGGCTCATACGCCTTGGCAGAACTGCTGATAAATATTTGCAGGAGAAACATAAGGGTATGGCTCAAGCAAACACGTCGTATCTCTTCTGTATGTTTCATGTTCTTCTCCTTCAGTGTTGGATATACAGTGACAATGAAACTTAATGTCAATACCTACCGTTGAATGCGAATGCTCTTTCCATTTGATGATAGCTCGACCACGGAAACACTCCGTGTCTGCGTCCCATCATCTTTATCTTTTTGGACGAGAATCGTGCCATTTTGATTCCAAACCAAATCCATGACTACCGACGGATGGCTCACTTCATATATCTTCATCTTCGTGTTGTTCTCAACGTCCCTTATCCACACCTCTTCTTTTTTTGTGAAGTGTCCCGTAGGGTCCATTATTTGCCTAACATATGTAATCGCTTTACCATCAGGGGACCACGACGGAAAGTCTATAGCGCTCAAGGCACTCGTGTCGGCTCGGATGCGGCTCATAGACTCAATTGCAACCAAACCTCTTCTTGCTCTGAGTGAGATAAGCTTGAAATCGCCGCACACGATGAGCGCACGATCTGACGATGGTGACCAGAGAAAGTTCGTTGGCATCTCGAATTCCTGGAGCTTTAGAACAGGCTTACCTAATGCCGAGTATATCTCATATATCCACTTCGCATTTGCAGCCCAAGGTTGACCTGTTTTTGGATGAGGCTTGAAATCGCGAAGGTCTCGGGGTCGTTTTATTGCAATCCACTCACCGTTCGGAGACCATGTTTCTCCCATGCCTTCTGTTACAAATTTTCCTCCTGAGCCATCAGCCTGCGCAAGATATACTTTTGGCAGGGAGCGATCTTCTCGGGCTTGAAAGACAATTCTCCCGTCAAGAGCCGAAACTGAAGCCGATACAATGTCCATCTTCTGGTCTTTCAATGTTATGCGCTGACCAGTTCTAACATCAATCACGTCAAGCCTCAATCTTGCGCCCTCTTGGAATCTATAGTTGAGTTTGCTTCCGTCCGGACTGAACCAGGCTCGTGGTTCAGCATTCTGAAGTGCAACTACTATATCCGACCTTATTGAAGTGTTGCTTGCGTTCGTGAGAGTAAATCTTACCTCACCGTCTCTTGTTTCTTGCATCAGCACACCACCAAGCCGACTGAGTTGAATTGGTTTTTGTGAATCCTCCGACGGTATCGGATAGCTCGCTATCACCTTCTCCTGTACAGATGCTTGGCGCAACTGAGAATGTGCTAACGCCACAGAAAACAACAAGACTAAAATCTCCTGTAGTAAATAAGATCGCATTGTCCGGCTTCTCCTAATGGAAACGCGCTTCTTCATAGTGCCTCCTACATTTTTCTTGCAATCCATGAATTGAAAAGCTTGAACCGCAGTCAATGCTACAGTTCACCAACCATTTGTTTAAATTTTGGGAATGTTAAATCAGGCTTAGAACTTTTCTCTTCATCGGGTATTCCCTGCCTGCCGGCAAGCAGGCTTTCAGCTACGTTCAACAAAAATACCGTTATGAACCTCTCCTTTTTTGCTATCTCATAAGAGAAGCAGAGAAGCGTACAACGTGTTGGCATCATTAATCGCTCTCTACTACCAGCAACGCATCGCCAAATCCAAAGGTCAAGAGGTCGGTGAAAAATTAATCAAAATTGCTTTCTGCGACGCGACCTTCCGACAATGTGGAATCCTCAGAGCCACTCGAAACAGAAAAGCCCGCCGAACACTCGACGGGCTTTTTCGTTTCACTTCTTACATCTCATTTCCCAGACATTACACCAACTCCTTATCCGGTTCATACAACTGCTTCTTCGCCGGACGTTTCTTGCGCATCACTTTCCGCTCAACCGTTTGTGTGGAATGTGCAGGCGCCTTGGTTGGATCTTCGACATCAGGATATGTATAGATGTCGTACTTGTAGTTGCGGAGAATGATCTGGTTGCCGTTGCGGCCCAGAACATATTGCGGCAACAATGGTATTTTTCCACCGCCGCCCGGTGCATCGATGACGTATTGCGGCACTGCAAGTCCGGACGTATGCCCGCGCAGTTTGTCCATAATCTCCAACCCGACACTCACCGGCGTACGGAAATGGTTCGCGCCTTTCGTGATGTCCGCTTGATATAAATAATACGGACGCACGCGCATCGTCAGAAGCTTGCGCATCAGTTCCAACATAACATCTGCATTATCATTCACACCTTTCATCAAGACTGCCTGGTTACCAACCGGGATTCCGGCATCGGCAAGCATCTCGCATGATTTCTTCGCCTCGGGTGTGCACTCCCACGGATGATTGAAATGAGTGTTGACGTAAATCGGATGATACTTCTTCAGCATATCAGTGAGCTTTGTGGTGATACGCTGAGGCAGCACGCATGGCATTTTTGTCCCAAGACGAATAATCTCCACATGCGGAATGGCGCGAAGACCCGAAATCACTTTCTCCAGGTTCCGATCAGTCAGCATCAACGGATCGCCACCGGAAAGAATAACATCCCGCACTTCCGGATGCGAGGCGATGTAATCGATCCCACCCTGAATGTACTTCATGTTGATCTTCGTTGAATCTCCGACTTTCCGCTTGCGCGTACAGAACCGGCAGTACATGGAGCACTGGCTCGTCGTCAGAAACAATACGCGGTCAGGATAGCGATGCACAATGCTGGGCACCGGACTGTTCGCATCTTCACCGAGGGGATCCTCGGGCATGCCGTCATCTTCCAATTCAATTGCGTCGGGAATGCACTGCAACCAGATCGGATCGTTGGGATATCGTATCAAGCTTAGATAGTATGGGTTGATGCGAATATGAAAAAGCTTGTTCAGCCGATCTGCCAGATCCCCATCGAAACCGAACCGCTCCACCAAATCCTTCCCGCTATCCACACTCTGCCGTAACATGTCTTGCCAGAGTTCCATGCGTGCCTGTCTTCCTCCGAGTTATGAAAGATATTTTCCGTACACCACAAGGTCATCACCCGCACGGTAGTATGCGCGGATGCGAGCAAGTTCAGTGTAGCCGGTGTTTAGATAAAACTGTCGTGTTTTGTCGTACCGCTGTGTTGATGATGTCTCCGCTACAATCAAACTGCCGCCAAGCCTGCGGATTAATTCCTCAGCGTGTGCATTGAGTTTCTTCCCGATACCTTTACCCTGCGATGAGGGTTTCACTGCGATCCAGTAGAGATCGTACGTTGCCGCAGTTGCCGGAGTCGGACCCACGCAATAGTAGCCGTAGATTTCTTGGTCCTGATACACGCGAATGATGTAGTCTTTTTGATCGGGATTATCTAACACGGTGTGAATCAGTTCGAGAGCAATATCAATCTCGTCGAGATTGAAAACGTTGGTTTCGATCAGCAATTGGCGGAGGGGCTGGACATCCGATGCCAGGAGCGGGCGAATGAGATGTGAATCGCCCTCTACTGCAAGCACAGAATTGTCGACGACGGTGTTACTGGACGCGTTCAAGTGCGGACTCGACAATTTTTCCAATGATCTGGGGGAAGGTAAATCCGTGCGCCCGCGCTGAACGCGCAAAGCCGGCATCATCTGAAATATCGGGATTCGGATTCACCTCAAGAACATATGGAACACCGTCCGGTGAAAGACGGAAGTCCACGCGAGCGTAATCGCGGCACCCGACGAGGTGATAGCACTTCAATGCTGTCTCTCTCAGGTACGATTCCATTCCCGGCTCAAGCGGCGCGGGGCATACTCCTTTGGTCCCCTCGTACTCGACCGTTCCATTCATCCACTTGGCCGCGTAGCTGACAATCTTGTGCATGCCAGGGTTCAATCCGGAGAATTCAATCTCAGAGATCGGCAACGTGATAGGCTGCTTGTTGCCGACGACCGCAACATTGAGTTCGCGGCCGTCGATGTATTGCTCAACCAGCGCGGGTTGTTCAAACTCATTGAAGATGTAGCGGACTCGTTTGCGCAGATCGTTCATGTTATAGACGACTGATGCGTCTGCAATGCCCACGCTCGCGTCTTCATGCGACGGCTTCACAATCAGAGGAAACTGCATTCCATCTTTCAAAACAATTTTATCAGAAACCTTAAACACCTGGAAGTTCGGAGTCAGGATGCCGTTGGCAAAGAGAATATCTTTTACCCGCGGCTTGTTGAGCGCGGTGCCAAGCGCCAGTGGCCCGGCGCCGGTATAGGGAATCTTGAACAGCTCATACAACCCTGCGATGTTCATTTCCAGGATTGCTTCGTTCTCAATGCACTCAACAAGATTGAAAATGAGATCTGGTTTTTCTTCTTGAAGAAATTCGATAAGCCGTTCGACTTTGCTGTCAACGTTGAATGTCGTTGTCTTGTATCCGAGGGACGCGAGCGCGTCCTTGATGTCATCCATTTCTTCAACAACACCGATCTCGGATAAGTCCACGCCAAATGGAATCTTCGACACCCTGTTTTCCAGGTCGACAGCTAGCATAGGCGGCCCTTCCTGAAGCTGACCGTTTTCGGAAATATATTTTCGCCCGGCCTCCGTCCCAACGATTGGCTCGTTGTAAAGAATTGCTATGCGGATTTTTTTTCTCATTACTTCTCCACTGATGGTGCGCAGCGCTCTATTGAGTGAGAACTTCCGATCTCGTCTCTATCTTTGTTATCGGCATTATTCCGTTTCGCTTCATCGCGATATCAAGAACAGAGTTGATGAGGCGGTTGTACGATATGCCGGCAGCGCGGGCTGCTTTCGGGAAACAGGAATTGTCTTCAGGCTTGGGTAAGATACCGGGCAAGGGATTGATTTCGAGGATATTGGCGGAGCCCGACGAGTCGAGCCGGACGTCAATTCTTGACCAGTCGCGGCAATCGAGCACTTTGTAGGCTCTTTTGCAAACATCTGTAATGTCAGCGCTTAGAGATTCGGAGATATCTGCAGGACACTGGAACACATCCAGCGGATTTTCCCGCTGATCCCAGATCCATTTCGCTTCATAAGAATATATTGGATTCACACCGGAAGGAAGTGCATCGAATTTTATTTCCACGATAGGAAGAACCGTTACGTCGTCGCCGTTGCCCAGCATTGCAACTGTGAACTCGCGGCCTGGAAGAAAATCCTCAACGAGAGCAGGCTCTTCGTACGTTTCAAGAATTGTCTTGACTTCATTCGCCAACTCATCGGGATTACGAACTACACACGAATCGTAGATTCCTTTGCTTGAGCCTTCATGCAACGGCTTCACCATGGCCGGAAACTTGAGCCGGACATCATCGAAGTCCGACATCGAATGGATAACCGTGAAGCCTGCAGTGGGAATTTTATGATACGATAGAATCTCCTTCGCGCGTGCCTTGTCGAGACAAAGTCCCAGCGTTAACGGATCCGAGCCCAGGTACGGGATCTGTAACATCTCAAGAATGGCCGGAATCTGTGCTTCGCGGGAAGCACCGTGCAAGCCTTCGGCGATATTAAAGACAAAGTCAGGGCGAAGAACACGTAATCTTTCGTAGGCTTGTTCGTCCGCCTCAATCATTTCTACATTATAGCGCTCGGCAATAGCATCGCGGACGGCGTTAATGGTTTCTTCCGTATCCCATTCAGCAAACATATCCTGTTGCTTGTGAAGCTTTCGTAATTCGGAAGAAGAGAGATTCGGGGAGTGAGGGTCAGTGGTTGCAGGTTGCCTGGAGTCTGATTCCTGTGCTGCAGTTTTTAGATTGTACATGAGTGCAACGGTCATCGTACTGCTTGAAAACTTTTTTTGTGACGGTTCCAGAAACTCTCCACACTGTTCAACAACAATTTGCTTGTGAACAATATAAACAAATACGACTCGTTGTCAAGAAAAAATTCCGTTTTTGAAAAGAATTTCGACATCGCCTGACAAGATGCATCTTGACACGGAAGTGAGTCGCGACGATCAACGTGGATTTTTTTTGTGGAACCAACGCGAACAAACTCCTAGCAAAAAAAATGATTCATCCCACCTTCCCGAGCGCGAGCGCATCATGGTACAATGCGCGAAGATGATCTATCACGATACGGTGTTCCGGAAGTTGGAGGTGAGGATCGCGTTCAACAATCTCAAAAGCATCCTGCCGCGCTTCCTCAAGCAGCTGCGTGTCGGCTACTATGTCCGCGACTTTGAATTCAGGCACTCCACTCTGACGCGTGCCGAAGAAATCGCCCGGGCCGCGCAGTTGCAGATCGATTTCTGCAATCTTGAATCCGTCGTTTGTCTGTACCATTGTTGCGAGACGGCGTTCTGCAACCCGCTGTTCATCCAATGCCTCATGCCATTTCGTTGAATCGCCTGTAAGCTTGTTTGCCCTGACCGCCAACCATTTCTTTGAAAGAAGAATACAGTAGGATTGCTCGCTTCCCCGTCCCACCCTTCCACGCAGTTGATGGAGCTGCGAGAGCCCGAACCGTTCTGCATTCTCAATCACCATGATCGACGCATTCGGCACATCAATGCCAACCTCGATAACAGTCGTGGCGACGAGAATATCGATCTCCCGATTCTTGAATTGTTGCATTACGCTGTCCTTCTCTTCGCTCGAAAGCCGGCCGTGGATAAGTCCCAGTTTTAGCTCGGGAAACACTTGATTCTGCAAGGATTCGAAATGAACAACTGCAGCTTTCAAATCAATTTTTTCAGATTCCTCCACCAGCGGGTAGACGAAATAGACCTGCCGCCCTTTTTTGATTTCCTCACGGACAAAACGGAACACTGCATCTTTTTCCTCTTCATATCTCAATACAGTTTTGATCGGCTTCCGGCCACCGGGCAATTCATTGATGACAGAAACATCCAGGTCTCCATACAGCGTGAGCGAAAGTGTGCGGGGAATCGGGGTCGCGGTCATAACCAGCACGTCGGGATTCTTTCCCTTCTTCCGTAACGATTGCCGCTGCATGACGCCAAAGCGGTGCTGTTCATCAATCACGACGTAGCCAAGGTTCGCAAACTCGACTTGCTTTTCGAACACCGCATGCGTCCCAACGACGATCTGGGCAGACCCGCGCTGCACGTCATCCAATACATCGCGGCGCAATTTCGAGCGCTGTCCGCCCACAAGCAGCCGCACATTCACGTCAATTCCCTTAAGCAACAATGCGAGCGTTTTGAAATGCTGCTCGGCGAGACTTTCCGTGGGCGCCATGAACACTGCCTGGTAGCCGTTCTCCACGGCGACCAACATCGAGAGAAGAGCAACAATCGTCTTTCCGCTTCCGACATCGCCCTGCAAAAGCCGGTTCATAGGCTTTGCGGATTCCATATCCGCAGTGATTTCCCTGAGCACACGAATCTGCGCCTGCGTCAGTTTGAACGGAAGTGAATCGACAAGCCGTCGCGCAAGTTTACTCTGTACATTGAACGCGATGCCATTCGTGTCGGTCTTTACCCGCTGTCGCTTCAACGCAAGCTTTATCTGAAAATAAAAAAGCTCATCATACTTGAGGCGTCGCAGACTTTCATTCAGATCGGAATCTGTTTTCGGGAAGTGAACATTTCCCAATGCATCGCGCAACGGAAGAAGCGAATGCTTCTTCAAAATGAAACCGGGCAGCGACTCGGCAACGTTCTCCAGGCTTTTGCGAAGCGCATTCCCGATCAATCGCCGGAACCCGCCGCTGTCAAGCCCGACGCGTTCAAGCTCCTTGCCCGAAGGATACAACGGAACCAGGCCGCCGGTATTCAACGTCTGACTCCAGTCAATCTGGACTTCGTCTTTCTCATCCTCCGATTGCCTCTCTGCAATTCTATCGACATCAGGATGAACAAATTGCAGCACGCCGCCAAACGCTGTTGGCTGTCCGGAAACTGCCAGCGTTTCACCGATTTGAAATTTTGCCTTCCAATAGTTTACGCCGCCAAACCAGACGCACTGAAGCGTTCCCGTTTCGTCTCCCAGGATGAGAACGAACCGGGACTTTCTTCCCATCCCCATAACTCTGAACGAGCGCACATCTCCGACAACCGTGTAATCTTTTTGCACGTCGGCGGACTCTTCTTGTGGCTGATTGGAAGGACGGAAATACGTCTGACGCAGTTGAGCAATCGTAACGATGGAGGTGCGATCTAAATATCGACGGGGAACATAGAAGAACAAATCATGCACGGTGCGGACGCCGTACTTCGCCAGTACTTCGGCACGCCGTTCGCCGATACCTTTAAGGAATTGGATTGGTTGCGAGAGAATTGTCGGGGGGGGTGATAACACTGAAGGCATGAAAGCGACTAATATACTTCACCATGAGTTCCGATTGAATAGAGAACTATAAGTTCACCCTCATTGACCGGTTCAATCGAAAAAACAATTCTGCAATCGTAACCGCATGAACATGCTTGAAGTCCTAACAGTTTTCCTTCAAGCCTATGCGTTTTCAGCGATTGAGCATGTACATTTTCTCCCATTTGCCTGAGAGTCTCACGATGACTCTTGACAAATCTCCTGTAAGTTCTCTTGAATCGAGGAGTCTCAAAGACCTGTCTCATTTATCATCAGACTCGTCTAACGACTTCTCCAAATCCTTAATCACTTCATCAACAGTACGGGCTGTGTACTTTCCCGCGGCAATATCTTCTTTTACTTGCAAAGCGTACTTTGCGAGGTCATCACGCCAACGCTCAACTCCTCTTCTCCTGATAATATCCGCCAGCATTTCTCGTTCCTCCGGCGATAACTTCATTGCATCATCAAGCACTTTTCCAAATGTTACTTCCTGTATTCGTGCTCCCATTTCTACCCACCCTTTCATTGTCTGGTACAATAATAGCCCAAAGAAATCTGAGATTCAAACCTCTATTCGTCGTCATTTTCATTGAGAGACTTTTCGAGATCTCGTGAGCGCCGTTCAGCATATCAAGCTTCCGACGTACAATCTTCCAAATCGTTTGCGGAATTTTTCTCGCTTGTTTCGAGTCTTTGCCGTCAAAAACATCTTGGGTCGTCTCGTTTCGAAAACTAACAATCATAATATAATTCTAACCCAAAGCCAAAACAAGATTCATTCATCAACTCCTCCAATCCACGACTCCATCACCCCATCACTCCACTTTGCTTTTCCTCGTCCAAAAATAATACAGCGGCAACGAAACAACGAGAAGAGCAATTCCAATTATCGCATTGCGCGTATCGTGCATCAGGGTATTCCACACAAACCAACCGGCAATTGCAACAAATAATAACGTCGCGTACGGATAACCCCATGCTTTGTACGGCCGGGCAGCATCGGGCATTTTTTTTCTTAAGATGATAACACTGACCGCTGTCATTGCATAGAACCCCCACGAACCAAAGACGACATACGACGTGATCTGATCGTATGTACCACTGAGCGTCAGGATTGCTCCCCACACACCGAGCGTTATGATTGCAATATACGGACTGTGATAATGCGGATGAACTTTTCCCAATGCTTTCGGGAACGTTCCATCGACAGCGCCTGCGTACACGGAGCGTGGACCGCTGAGCAGCATTCCGTTTGTTGCGCCGAAGGTTGAACACATTATCCCGAACACGATAAGTCCGGCACCCACGGGACCGAACAAGGCTTGCGCGACATCGGCAGCGATCCGCGGCGAGCCGGGCATTTGTGAAATCGGGATGATATACGCGTACGCAAGATTGGCGGAAATGTATAACGCTATTACCGCCAATGTTCCGATAATGAGCGAACGAGGAACGTTGCGTTGCGGATTTTTGAATTCCCCCGCCGCCAGCGTTACATCAATCCAGCCGTCATACGTCCAGAGAGCGGAGATCATCGCGACACCAAACGCGGCCGTCATTGAGGAAGACCACGAGTCGGGCCACCAAGGCAAATAATTTGCAGTCGATCCCTTCGCCGAAAAGATTGCGGCAACAATAATTCCGAGCAGCGCCAGTACCTTTGCGGTCGTGAATACAGTCATCACCGCCCCGCCAAGCTTCACTCCACGCACATTCACATACGTCACGATGAGAATCACCGCCATCGCCACCACCTGCATCCAACCGAATGCGAATTCCATGGGCGTGCCGAAGAAGTGATATTCCGTTTTGTAGAATGCGTTCTCGGGACTCACAGCCGGAACGAAGTAGCCCATGTATGTCACGAATGCAATCGCAATCGCCGCCGCCGAGCCGGCTTTGTTGATAAAGAAATCGTTCCAGCTAAAGAGAAATCCCCACAGGCGTCCGAAGCTGTGTTTCAAATACACGTACGGCCCGCCCGCCTGCGGAAGCACGGCGCTCAACTCGGCGAGCGAGAGTGCACCGAAGAGCGTGAGCAACCCGGCGACAATCCACACCAGCATGATAGGCCCCATTGCATGAAGCTCGCCTGCAATTTTTGCCGGAGTCAGGAATATCCCCGACCCTATGATGACGCCCATGTGAATGGCAATGCCTTCACGCAAACCAAGTGCGCGCAGGAGTTGTGGCTTTTCTTTTTCCATGAGATTTCTTGATTTGTTGTTCTTGCTTGCAGAAACTGGGGAAACTGTTAGTTCGGATTCTCCTGTTCGAAAACGAGAGATTAGTTACGCAGCAACTCGCTTTGGACTAAATTCAATCGTGGGCACAGATATTCGGCGAGCCTTTGAAATCAGTTTGGAGTCTTCAATCAACTCCCCAATGCGTAAGCCAACGTCGCCACGCACAACTTTTTCGCCGCAATTCGGGCACACGCCGGCTGGCACATTTTTAACTATGATCAGCCTCCCACGAACCCAAAAGTCCTGATTGATTGATTGCTCCTTCATTCGGCCATTGCATACTTCGCACTCACCGTAATTGTATTCATTTCTCTTCTTTGTCATGACTATTCCACCTCATACGTTGTAATAAATAATAGTTTCCCTGTACTCTTGACTCTGCAAATTACGGCGACGGTTCTTCCATCCTTCCCGGCCCGACAATTTCGTATCGCGTTCCGCGAGGATCACGTGTAAACTTACGATTGATTCTTCCTCGTCGGATTGCGTTTTCAACATCTGCGAAAACAAAATTGTCGTTTGCCATCTCTTCGAAAAAATGCGGAATCGTAAACTCGTATTCCTTCTTTAAAACCTTTTGCTTGAGGATATCGAGGGTTTTCAATTTCTCTTCACTTCCCGACGATTGAATGGTAGAGAATTATGTCAGGCATGTCAATCTCTTCCAAAGCGTCACCATCACTTCATCCTCCTTGAGGAGAAGATCATTTGGTGAGGGCAAGAAGTCTTCAATGATCTCCAACTTGCCGAGCGGCTCATCGGTGTATTTTATTTTCTTTCTTATAGATTCTCTTTCCTTTCTTCCAATATCGCGCGCCGAAAATACGGATGATGTTTTCCCGGTCTGTGAAACGCACCGTTATGAGTAGCGGGGCTCAGAACGACACGAACAAAAAATCGTCGCATCACTTCCCCCTCAACTTACTCTTCCAAAATCCATACGTGAAATACAACACCAATCCTATCGCCAACCAAATCCCAAACCGTACCCACGTTATCCACGGTAATCCCGCCATGAGATAAATGCACATTGCAATACCGAGCAACGGAACAACGGGAACGAACGGTGTGCGAAAGACACGGGGCCGATCAGGATCCGTGCGGCGCAGAATGATGATGCCCGCGCAGACAAGCACAAACGCAAACAACGTCCCGATGTTGGTTAGCTCAACAATCTCGTTGATGTTGGCAATGCCCGAAAGCAGCGCAACGACGATGCCCGTCCAAATGGTTGTAATGTGCGGCGTCTGGTATTTCGGATGAATCTGGGCGAAGTATTTCGGCAGCAACCCGTCGCGGGACATTGCGAAGAAGATGCGCGGCTGTCCGAGTTGAAACACGAGCAACACTGCCGTCATGGAAAGAACAGCGCCCAGTGAAATAACGCCTGCGATCCAATTCATTCCGAGGGAAGAGAATACATGCGCGAGCGGGTCGGCAACGCCGAGTGTGTTCCATGGCGCCATGCCAGTCAGGACTAACGCCGTCGCGATATAAATGATTGTGCAAACCACCAACGAGCCGATGATTCCGATGGGCATATCCCGCCCGGGATTTTTGCATTCTTCAGCAGCAGTGGAGATTGCATCGAAGCCGATGAAGGCGAAGAAGATGAGGCTCGCTCCGGTCCACACGCCGGCGAAACCGTTGGGCATGAAGGGCGTCCAGTTTTCCGGCTTCACATACATCGCACCCGCGCCGATAAAAAACAGAAGGATGATGACTTTCAGAACGACCATCACGTTGTTTGCTCTCGCAGACTCTTTCACTCCCCGCACCAGCAGCCACGTCACTGCCATAACAATGATGAATGCAAGAAAGTTAAAGATGATAGGAATTCCGGCAACCGTCGGATGACTTGTCCATGCTTCGTAATTCAGTGCGATCGCCGGATTAACAGTTCCCCCTGCGGCGGCAACGGCATCAGCCGCCTGATGTGCCGAACGGTAGTCCACCGAAATCCACGCGGGAATGTGCACGCCCATCCCATCGAACAGTTGATGGAAGTACGCTGCCCATGCAATTGCAACCGCAACATTTCCTACGGCGTATTCAATGATTAAATCCCACCCGATAATCCAGGCGACCATCTCGCCCATCGTCGCATACGAATATGTGTATGCACTTCCGGAAATCGGGACAAGCGATGCGAACTCTGCGTAGCACAACGCGCAGAACGCACACGCAATTGCAGTGATGAGGAAAGACAACGACACAGCCGGTCCGGCGCCGAGATGATCCGGTCCCCCTGCCGCGGCGGTACCGATGACGGCAAAAATGCCGGTGCCAATAATTGCGCCGATGCCGAGAGCAATCAGATCAACAGAACCCAGCGTGCGCTTGAGATGAACTCCTCCGCCTTCCCCCGATAAGTCGGCGTCGCGATGAAGCTGGTCGAGATTTTTTGTGCGGAAAAGGTTGGACATAGAAGGGTCTTTCGGTTGGTGTATTACATCAATTACACTCAGTAAAGAGTTGCGCAAAGACTGCAGAGAGAACGCGGAACATCTTCCATCGAAAAAACAATATGATGGCCTTGTTCACGTGTATTCTGTGCTGCCATCGGCGATGTTAATCGCTTTCCGACCGATTCGGGGTTCTCAATACCTTCCAGAAAAAGTATCCGGTGAAGGCAGCAATGATCCCCATAGTTGTGATCATCATAATCAAGGCAGCCGTTGTCATGCTATCCTCCCGTTTGCTATTCGACGTTTATACGCGAGATACACCAAGTAACATATTCCGGCAAACACGGCGGTCAAAAGAATACGTGCGCCAATGATATAGGTGAGGCGTGTTTCAAGCGCGGCCTTTGCAGTCGCATCTGTTGCAGACGCAATTTGCTCGCGCAGCCCGCTATTGAAGAGTTGTCGAATAATGGATCCGTCATCCAACGCCCAACCGTTGCCGCTCATCAGGCTTGTCATTGCAGCACTCCAATCACCGCCGAGCGGCGAGAAGATCGAGCCGATGAACACAAAGAGAAGGAAGAACGGTGTAATCCATTTGATGACGAACTTGTAGAAATCCGGCACCTTCATATCGGCGCCGCTTGTAATTTCCTTCCACCCTTTGTCCATGCCGAACACCCACGCAAACAAGACCGATTCCGCAAGGGCAAAGACGACGAGGGAAACCGTCCCCGCCCAATAATCATATTCGTCGAACACGCCGTAACTGTAAAGAAACACAGTCGGCAAACCAAGGATGAGGGTAATCAAACCGAAACTCCACGCAGACTTCGATCTGCCCCAGCCAAATTCATCCTGCATGAATCCCATCCACGGCGTCCCCATTGCGAGCGATGAGGTAATACCCGCGAAGAACAACAGCCCAAACCAAAACACGCCCGCCATCGTAGCGAGAAACGGTCCCCAGTTTTCGAACAGGAAAGGCATCGTCTGAAACGCCATGCCGAATCCTGCGTTTGCTTTCACCCAATCAAGTCCGAGATAACCCGCGGCAATGGGTATGACAATCAAACTCCCTAAACAGACTTCAACAAATTCGTTCATCCACCCCGCGCTCATTGCGTTCAGCGCAATATCGTCCTTCGCTTTCACGTAGGCTGCGTAACAGTGAATTGTTCCCATCCCGACAGAGAGCGTGAAGAAAATTTGTCCCGCGGCCGCAAGCCAGACTTTCGGATTACCCAATGAGTCGAATTGAGGATTCCACAAAAAATTGATGCCTGCCCACGCATCTGCATCAGGATGCGCTGCAGACGCGCCTGACGTGCCGAGCGTGACGCCTTTGATTGCAAGGAAGACTCCGAAAAGAATCAAGAGCGGCATACCGATCTTCGCAGTCTTCTCGACTCCCCCCGCCAATCCGCGGGAGAGAATCCATGTATTCAGCCACAAACAGACCAGGTAAAAAACAACCGCCTCATACGGGATGGCCGTATGCGAGGTGCTGACGTCCAGATACTCCTCGAAGAACTTTGCAACCTGCAATTGCGACAAGCCATCAAACGTCCGCGCAAGTGAATGATACACGTAGGACATCGTCCACGACTCGATATAACAATAGTACGCCGCGACGGCAAGGTTGGTCCAGATTCCAAACACGCCAAAGTATTTGAAGAACTTCATCTTCGTCATACTGTCCAGGATATAGGGGGTGGAGTGATTGTTCGACTTGCCGCCGAAGCGCCCCATCGACCATTCAATCCAGAGCAACGGAATCCCCATCAGCAGAAACGATACGAGATAGGGAATAATAAATGCCCCGCCACCATTATTAATCGCTTGCATAGGAAAGCGGAGAAAATTGCCGAGTCCTACAGCATTCCCGGCCATTGCCAACACCAGACCAACGCGCGATCCCCAGGCTTCTTTGTTTGATGACATACGAACCTTTCAGCTGATGAAGAAAAGAGGTCTTAGTGATGACAGAAGGTGTGGCGACCGGAGAATTGTTGGTGCGCCGTGTTGAACATACCTAAAAACAAATAGGTAGTCAACATGACCTTATTCCACGTATGAAGTTTAATTCGATCGGGTTCCGGGTTATTACTTGAGCCAATTGAGAAACAGCGTAATGATCAATGCGTTCACAAAATCGATAAAGAACGCCCCCACCATTGGGACGATGATAAATGCCCGGGGTGACGCGCCGAACTTGGCAACGAGGGTTTTCATGTTTGCCACGGCATTTGCCGTTGTGCCAAGCACAAAACCGATAAAGCCGCTGGACATCACCGCCGAATCGTAGTCGGCACCCATGAGGCGATAAACAAGAATGGAAAATAAAAGCACGGCAACGACCTGCACCGCGAGAATAGTGAACAGCGGAATGGCAAGATTGAACAACTCCCATATTTTCAAATTCATCAGTGACACAATGAGAAAGATGTTTAACGCAATCCCGCCGACAAATTCCATCGTCTTCTGATCAATTTTGAACCAGCCTGTCACATCATCAACATTACGAAAAATGGATCCGGCAATCATTGCGCCGATCGTCGCCGGCAGAGTCCAGCCTATGTCCTGAAAGAGAATGCTAATCAGAGTTCCGAGTCCCATTGCAAGCGAAGCGACAATCAGGTTCACAAGAAACGATGAATCCTCGCTTTGCGTATCAATGCGGAGGACATCGTGTTCCTCCGCAAGTTCTTTCGCTAACTCGCGTTCACTTTTCGACTTTGAATGAAGATTGTACTTGTGAATAAGCCGCGTGCCGAATGGCCCGCCTGTAAGTCCGCCGCAAACAATGCCGAACATTGCCGAAGTAATCGCAATCGTATCCGCGCCAATCAGGCCCGCTTCCCGAAACAATGGAGCAAATGCTGCACCGGTCGCCGGTCCGCCGACCAACGTTACCGAGCCGGCCATAACACCAAGCAGCGGATGCACGCCAAACATTTGTGCTATACCCATCCCCAAAACGTTTTGCACAAAACAAAACACGGATGAAAGAACGAGGAAGATAACAACAGGAACGCCGCCGGTTTTCAGCAACGGCAAGCTCGCGCTAATTCCCACCGACATGAAAAACATCACCATGAACAGTTGCTGCGCCGATGTATCGAATTGAAAATTGATAAACCGGTCGTGCGCGACGAGAACGAAGTTCGCAAACAACATTCCGCCGACAACAGCGGAAGGGATATTCAGACGGTCGAGTACAGGTACGGCCTTCTTTAATACTACGCCCAAGTAGTACAATGCAGCAGCGACGGCCAATGTCTGAATGAGATCGAGCTTAAGGATGTAAACGGCTGATTCGGATTCGGACATGAACAAGTGAGGAATGAGTTGAGATGGATTGCGCACAGGAAAGTGCATCGTCAAGATAGAGCCTTTACCCAAAAGGCGCAAGTAGAGAGATTTCAGGTAGTGACTCAGTTTCAAAAATAAGTACGGCTCATCGCGAAACATGTCATGCTGAAATGCTCTTATTCAGCATCCAATCAGATTTTTGCCAGTTCAGATTCCGAACATCCCGACTTGTCGGGACGGAATGACCACGGTTCGTAAACTGAGAC
>JBBRUI010000066.1:0-16424 GCA_038247945.1 Bacteroidota bacterium
AGAGGGAGAACTTGAATTGCCGCTCCCAAAAATTCGTTTGCATTCTTCCCCGCGCAAGCGAGACTTACAGCTATGGCCATCGCCTGAGCAGCCCAAATACCATCTTCCGCATTTGAGACTGAGGCATCAAGCGCAGCCAGCTTTGCCGCTTTTTCGGGATTGCCTCCACAGAAAACGCCGATAGGTACAGCGCGGCAGACAGCGCCGTCGTCGAAGTAATGCGGGTTCTCTCTGCCCGAACGCGGAGGCTTCATCCCCTTGCGTAAGTTACTCAATGCGGCTTGCGTGCTCACGCCGCCTCTGATGTTTTCGCCCGAGTGTGCAAGCGTGAGCCAGGCGCCTTCAAATCTGCCATCTTGTTTGAGAAGAATACTCGCCGTAAACGCAGCCCACTCCGAATCATCCGTTGGTGCAATGTCAAAGGCCTCTGCCGGCTGGTTCAAAGAAAAAGGCATCGCGAAAGGAATAACATTGGATGTCTCAGAAGCAGCATCCATCTCACGACGAATCCTTCTCGTCCAAAGTGGAAGCAGATAGCTCCGATGAAACATCGCAGGCCAGCTCAGAGCGTCACCGATTGCGAGACCCAGCATTGCGTTCTGTGCACGTTGCCTGATCACGTTCATGTGCCTTTCCTCCATGACTCCGCCACCAGAGCAAGCTCATCTGCAACGTCAACAACATTCATGTTGCGAACGGAAGCAATACAAATTCCGCGTGAAGAGGATACACGATTCCTCCAGCCTTCAGGAATTGCAGAAACCCCTTGCGAAGCTCCACAGATTGCGCCTGCAATGGCAGCGATTGTATCGGTGTCTCTACCAACATTCACAGCGCCAAGCACAGCATCTTTAAACTTCCCTCTCGCTGCCGCAACAATCCCGAATGCAAGTCCGACAGCTTCCGGCGCAACATCCGGCCAAAAATAATACGAGCACGCGAGTGCAGTGTGCAACGGCTCAAGCGCACTCCACACGTCGGATGATGACTCGCCGATCCTTATCCCTTCTGCAATTGCGTTCGCTGTCCATGAATCTTTTGGGATGACTTCCATCGCCGCGTGAACAATCTTCTTCAACGGCGCATCAGTCATAGCCGTGGCAACAGCCGCGGCAACAGCTTGCCCACTAAATATTCCCTCGCCCGCATGACTCACCGCGCCATCCACGGCTGAGAGATGTGCTGCCAGTTGCGGGTTACCTGCCGCCACAATTCCAAAGGGGGTAACGCGCATTGCAAGCCCATCACTCCAGCTATGCAAATGCTGTCCACTCGCCGGAGGCTGGATTCCCATGCAGAGATTTCTGATTGCCATCATTTCACTGAAACCCGCTCCCTTGTACGCGTTCGATGCTTTGATAATATCGCTCCGCCATGCGTTTGCTACGTGCGTGGAATTCAGTTCGCGTCCATGAAGCAGCAGCAGCCGGGCACTGAACAACGCATACTCCGTGTCGTCGCTTCCGCCTTGGTCATCGGTAAGGAAATCCGTTACCCGGCCCCAACGTGCTGCGATTTCTTGCGGTGATTTTCCTTCAGTGGGGCTGCCAAGCGCATCCCCGACCGCAAGACCGACAAGCGCACCACGCGCACGATCCGACAATGTCATCACCATACTTCCCCACGCTTCTTGTAGCGCGAAAGGACAACATTACTTTCAAGTTCAATCCGTTGCGCAGCCGCTTCGACACTGAGACGTCCTGCGAACAACTCCTGCAGGATAGGATTGGCAACGCGGCTTTTCCACTCAACATAACCCGGCGCGCCCAGCCATGTGCCGGTGGAAAGAAATTGAACCGCAGAACAGGTAATGTCCCAACCGTTCGTGCTATCCTGAAACTCCGGCATCGCCAGACATGACTTGCGCGCAGGGATCATCCAATCATTCAACGCAAGCCTTGCCATATTCTTCGAGCTCAGCATGAAGTTGATAAACTGCATTGCCTCTTTCACTCGTTTTGATTTTTTGGGGATGCTTAACGTTTGCGCGCTCGCCCCGAAGATTTGCGTCACTGCTTTGAGAGGCGGCATGACTCCCCATCTGAAATTGCGGGGGGCGTTTTCAACGAGCTGCTGCCGTCCCCACGCACCGATGCCAATCAGCATGGCGTATCTTCCGCTGAAAAAACCCGGAATCATTCCGGCGCCGGTTTGCCCGATGCTGGAAGGTGACATGGATTTGTCGGAGTAAAGCATATCGACAATCGTTCCTAAGAGCTTTTTTTCAGGCTCTCCGACCTTCACAACAAAATGGTTTCCTTCCTTACGGAAAAAAGATCCACCAAAACTAATTGAGGTGTTCATGATAATGTTGGCAGAAGTGCGAAGCCCGATGCCTGCCCCGTACTGATCAACAACGCCGTCGCCATTGAGATCTTTTGTCAATCTCCGCGCAGCATCGCGCACGTCATCCCAGGTCCACGGATGTTCGGTTGTTGGCGGTGCGATTTCCTCCTGTTCGAAAAGCGTTTTGTTGTAAAGCACCACCAGCGATTCAATCAGAAATGGAACACCGCTAATTTCGCCATTCGGTCGCGTGACTGTTGCCCACGCGACATCCAGAATATCATTTTTCATTTCCGGTTGAATGTACGGCGCAAGATCCGCAAGATAGCCGCGCATGGCGTAGTCAATAATCACCGACGATTCATAGTGGAACACGTCGGGAACGTCGCCGGTCTCAAATGATGTAATCAGGTAGTCGTGGACTGAACCCCACGTTCCCTGAATATATTCCACTTGAAGATTCGGATGGGCAACATTCCATTCAGCCACAATCGACTTGTTGGTTGCAATCGCCTGTTCTTGCCACGCAAGACTGACGAAGCGGAGATGGTCCGGTTCAGGGATAGTTTTAGTATAGAAACTCCAGTAACCTACAACCGCCGCCAGAACCAACGCTCCGATTACAATGTACCTCGTCATCCCTTCATAGCTCCTGATACCAATCCTGCAGTGAACCATTTCCGCAAGAAGCCAAACAGTACTACGGAAGGAATTGTCGCAATCACACTCGCCGCTGCGAGAGGGCCGGTGCGCGCCTGTCCTTCCATTCCCGTGTACCGTGCCAGCTCAACTTGCAGTGTCACCAAGTCAGGACTTTTCATCAACACAAGCGCAAAGAAAAATTCATTCCATGCGGAGACGAAAGCAAACAACGCGGATGCGCCGATTGCCGGAAGGAGCAACGGCATAATCACGCGGTAAATAACCTGTAACCGTGAGGCGCCATCGATGGACGCAGCCTCTTCAAGCTCAACAGGAATGCTCTTGATATATCCGTGCAACATCCATAAGACAAACGGCAACGCCCATACAATATAAACTAATGTCAGTCCGGTGAGCGAATCAGTAAGGCCCATCCGCCGCAATAAAACATACAGCGGGATCATTATCAAAATTACCGGAAAGATTTGCGATGTGAGAAGCCATCCCAACATAATATTATTCGCCGCGGATTTGTACCGCGCGAGAGCATACGCCGACGGAACGGCAAGAGCTATGACAATAATTGTCGAGACGACTCCGACAATTACACTATTCCACATACTCCGAAGAACTCGTTGTCCAGCAATTACGGATGCGTAGTGGTCGAGTGTCAAGCTCTGCGGCAGAATCGTAGGTGCGCCGGAATATATTTCCTGCGTCGACTTCATTGAACTGGATACAACCCAGAATAACGGGAACAAGAGAAAGATGAGATATAAAATGATTGCACCATGGATCAATATTTTTCCAAATCCGTTTTGCTTCTTCATGCGGTTGTTCTCTCCCGAAGTTGGACACGAATATACGTGAAGAGCACAATGGAAAGAACCACAACCATGACGTTGCCAATCGCGGCAGCATAGCCTACATAACCGTAGCGGAATGCTTCTTCGTATGCAGCAAGCATTGGCAGTCGCGTCATCCCGCCGGGGCCGCCTTGGGTGAGGACCCAGACAAGGCCGAACGTGTTGAAATTCCACATGAACGACAGAGAGACAATCGCTGCCATGACAGGCTTCAGGGTCGGCAGTGTTATATGCCAGAACTCTTGCCAAAGCCCCGCACCATCCAACCGCGCCGCCTCGTACAAATCATTCGAGATTGATTGCAACCCTGCAAGAAGAAACACCGCAGCCTTGGAGATCTCGCCCCAAACTCCCGCGATGACTACTGCGGGAATAACATGCTCAAAGCTCGAAAGCCAGTTTATGGGAACTGAAATCAATCCGACATCCATGAGCATAATGTTTAATGCACCGGCATCAGGGTCATAAATTTGGCGCCAGACGATGCCGCGGATAATTGGAGGCGTTGCCCACGGTATCAGCATGATGATGGTGTAGAAGGATGCAAAACGGATTTTCGTATTCAACAACAAGGCAAGGCCCAAACCAAGAAGCACCTGCAGTGCCGTCACGACAAGCGTCCACACAATACCAACTCTGAACGAATACCAGAAATAGTCATCATGAAACAGCTGGACATAATTATCCAGACCATTGAATGTGATCGGATCGCCGAGGCGATAATCGGTGAAGCCGAGATAAATTCCACGAAGCAATGGGATGAGGGAGAAAAACCCCACGAGCAGAAACACCGGCAAGAGAAGCGCTACCTGTGCCTGTTTGTTCCGCTGCGTCAGATTTTGTTTAGAGATTTTGTTCATCGTTGATTCGTGTACCGGATGTTCAGTCGCGCCTGAAGGGCGCAGTGCACGCTTCTATAAGCCGCTTTTCAAATTCTTCCTGATTGCCGCTGACCTTATTTCTTGCAGAGATAATAATCAGATCATTTTTCGGGTCGATACGAAACACCGAACCCGAAGCCGCAAGATGTCCAAATGCCTCTTTGCTTAATCCAAGCTCATCCATCACCGACGTGCCGATACCCCATTGACGATCGAGGCCGGCAAGCCGGGAAGGCAGCATTTGATGATAAGAATCTTCAGAGAAAAATTTGTACCCGTTATATGTTCCCCGATTCAAGAGCATCTGCCCGAGACGGGCGAGATCAATGGCAGTGCAATACAATCCGCCGTAGGTATTGTCGGCGTACGCGGATTTCATTCCGAGGGGAGTGAAGAGATAGTCCTGAAACAAATATGGCACGGCACGACCCGCAATCCGCTCCATCAACTTCCCTGCGACTGCGTAGCCTACTCTATTGTAAGAGAACTTCTCTCCTACTTTTGTGAAAGGAAGAACCTGAGCGATGTAATTTTCGAGCGCGGGATTCCAGTCAGACGCCCATTCGCCCGCCCATTCATCCAGTCCCGTGGTATGCGTAAACAGTTGCCGGACTGTCAGACTGGTTTTTGCATCAACCGACAATTCGGGAATGTACTTCGCGACCGGTGCGTCCAGTTCGACAAGTCCTTGATCGACAAACTGCATCATCAACACTCCGGTGAGGAGTTTTGTAATTGATGCCATCCATAAAGGAGATTCAACGTCCACGGGATGATTGCCTGCCTTGGCATTGAATGCTTCATGAAATACAATTCTGCCTTTGTACGCAACAAGCGCCACGTGCGGCACCCGCGTTTCATCAGCCCAATTCTGACAGACCTTCCGAATTTGTTTAAGGTGATTTTGAGTGAATGGGGAGACCGAAGCAGGACTTTCATCAAGAAGAAGACTTGTTTCATTTTGCTTGGCCGGCAATTGCAATGAAGCCTTTTCTTTTCCGTAGAGTGTTTGCTTGAACGTAATCCACCATTGGCGGTCCCTGAGTCGAGGCGTGTCGGACACACTTGCGACAGAATCAAGTTCTGAGAGACCCGCAAGAAATACAGCCGCATCCGCGTCATGCGCGGGAAGCGTTTTCATGGTACCAAAAGCAAAGCGGTTTTCGTTCCGTTCGTATAGCCGCCATTTTGATTCGCTAATGTCATACTCCTTCAATTGGCTGAACTTGATTGGAATATTCTCGCTGTAATCATCAAACTCAACCGGGGAGCAATAGAGTGTGATAAAGCGTCTCATTGTGAACCCGGAAGGAAGTTTTCCTTCAATCACAGCAACATATCGTCCCGGCTTATCTGCCCGGGTAACCTGTCCCATATTCTTATCATAGTACAATGTGTTTAATGGAAATTTTCCCATCTCATTATCAACCATTGCAGGATTCTTCCACCGGACCTCGGGCAGTTCGCCGGGCGGAAACACGTAACGGTCGCATTCCAATTGCTCGTCAAGAAAAGCGCGCAGCCTCCGTCGGTTGATTTGATCCCAATGGATCGTGTCGACGTTTTTGCCCGCGACCTGTATTGATGTAATCCGACTATCGGATGGTTGGAGATGGCGCGGAATGAGAACAGTAGCTTTTGAAATAATTCCATCGGGGGAAAGCCGTTCTTCCTCAATCACCTTGCCCGACGAAAGAACCCGCACGATTGATCCGGCATTTTTTCTACTGCTGCAAATTATTAGCGACGCATCTCCAAAATGCCATAAATCAACTTGAGAGAAGAAACTCCGGCTCTCGTTTTTCTGAAAAAAACGAATCGCATCTCTGTAAGCAAACAACCTGTACCAAACTTCGGTCTGCCCCTTTGTTCCGCGTATCCGGATGGTAGTGGGCCTGCCTTCCGGAATCTGCGAACGAGGAAGCGTGAGGATCATGAAGCCAAGGTTGGCACCATTGGAGTTTGTTGCCGCAGTGACGAATGAAAGCCTTGTCCCGCCAGTTCCTTGAACCGACCACGCAGCGGTGCCCGTTGTCGTGAAGGAAACCATGAGGCTGTTGTTGACTTGCAGATCGAACCGTTCATTGCCAAGATTATTACCGAACCCGCACACCCAAAGAAACGAAGCTGAGTCCCCTTTCCACGTCCGGGGAACCGAGGCTGTGGACCACCCGATCATTGACTCTTCGCCCGATGTACGCACGACAAACGCTGAGTCACGACGGGCACCGCTTCGGTGAGATTGATATGGAGAAAACGGGCCGGAGAGAATCGAATTGTATCCCTCAAACCAATTGTCCGGTTCAGATTCGATTGTGAAATGCAGTCTGGCAATGGCTTCAATATTCACTTGCCCGAATCCGGCGGAGTACAACATGATCGCGGAGGCAAGCAAAGTTTTGATGAGAGGAGAGTTGAGATCGACTGACATGGCGAGATGCCGCTTTTTCATTCCTCTAACTGTCTTCTCTTCGTCAGAAGCCAATCATAGATAGCGGGATTATTGTATGTTCGCGTCCAGGCGTCGTGGTAAAGGTCCTGATAGACCGTGAACGTGGGGTTTCCCCCGCAACTCATCAGAGTGTTCATAACACTCTGTGCGTTACTTAGTGGAATAACGGGATCGAGGGCGCCATGGAATGCCCAGGTTGGCATGTTCGTTAGAGCGCATACATTCCAACCCGGTTCAATGCGAAATGCAATCGGAACAATCGCTGCGAAGCGTCGCGGGTAGCGGACGGCTAAATCCAATGTACCGATCCCGCCCATGCTTAATCCTGTCAGATATATACGATTCGTATCTACGGGATATCGGGCAATGACACTATCAATCAGCTTGTTCAATAAGAGTTGGACTCCGTCATTGTAATACCATTCCGTGGTCGAGGGGCATTGGGGCGAAACAACAATGAAAGGGAAAGAATTGTATCCATCCAGAATTTTCGGGAGACCTTCACCTTTCACCCGCCACAGCTCGCTCCCCCGTTCACCAATTCCATGCAATGTAATTATGAGGGGAAATTTTCCCGCAACGACCGCCGTCGTCTCGCGGGGAGTAAAGAGCAAATAATTTAGGGTTGATGGATCGTACACCTCTTGTTGAATTATTGGCGAGCCGTTTAAATCCGGTGCACCCAACACGACATCCGCATCGCCTCCGTTCGGTTTCGCCGCCGCATTATTGAAAATCACGACACGGTGATTTGATTCATCGACGAGATACAACCTGCCGGCAGGATCGCCAAACACTCCCCGCAAATTACCGACTCCGTTTCGTGAAGCATTGATTGCGTTCGAAATAAAGTCCGGCTGTCCCAACACTCCATCAGCGGCTGCACCGTTTGGTTTTGTCGCCGCGGCGTCAAACCGGATTGCACGATTGTTATTGTCTTCACAAACCCATAAGCGACCCGCCGTATCGGCATAGACGCCCATCGGCCTGTTCATTTTTGTGGCAGAGAGACCGTTTGTCCCAGTTGTAAAATTTGCTTGTCCCAGAACTCCGTCAGCGTTCGCTCCATTCCCCTTCGCAGCCGCATTGTCGAATCGTAAGACGCGATGGTTGAGTCTATCCGTTACCCATAAGCGACCCGCCCGGTCGACAAACACTCCGACAGCACCGTTCATTTTGCCGGCAGTTGTACCGCTGCTGTTGGCTGTAAAGTTCGGTTGCCCCAATACACCATCGGCTGCTGATCCAGTCGTCTTTGACGATGCATTGTCAAATCGAAGTACGCGATTGTTGAGGTAGTCGCTCACCCACAAACGTCCCAATGCATCGACATAAGCTCTGAGCGGATCATTCATTCTTGTTGAAGAGAGACCGCTGGATGCGGTCACAAAATCCGGCTGACCGAGAACCGCTTCGGCAGCAGAGCCACTCGACATCTTATCCGATGAACTCCACCGCAAGACACGGTTGTTGTAACGATCGACCACAAACAGCTTGCCGGTTGTGGGATCTACTGCCACTCCGGAAGGCGCGTGCAGTGCGACTGATGTTGTTCCAAATGTGCTTGTGGTAAAATCGGGATGACCCAACACTCCGCTCGCTGCCATATTATTTGACAGGGGGAGTTGGGCATACGCCGGAAACAGCACCATCAATAGCAAAAGCAGTAACGGCAGTAGTACTTTAATATGTTTCAGAGTGTTGAGATGAATCTCACATGCGCTCGATATCATTTCATCAAACCCATCTTCTTCACTTCGTTTCTGTTTTCAGAACGGAGCGTATAAAAGTATATTCCGCTGCCAAGATTTCTGGCATCAAACGAAAGAACGTACAACGTGTGTGCGTTTGCCACTCCACTAAACAGTGTTGCCACCTCCCGACCCAGCAAATCATACACCGTTACTGCTGCATGTCCGGTCTTCTGCACTGCAAATGTAATTGTCGTGCCCGGATTAAAGGGATTCGGATAATTCTGACCGAGGCTGTATTGTTCCGCTCGTAAGGGAGCTGGCGCCCCGGCAACATTCGTGAGAGACGAAACATCGAAACGCATCACGCGATTGTTATCAAAGTCCGTGACCCAGATGTTTCCATTCTGAGAATCCACGAAGAGAGATTGCGGATATACAAAATTTCTTGCCGTCGGAGGAGCTGCAGTTCTTTCGCTTACAATATTTTCCCTTGATGGGGAAGGCTGAGCGAACGCGGACAAACTTGTCGTGACCAACAAAAGGAGTGCTGCTAATTGTATGTTGTTGTGGTTCATAGATTTTTTGTGTGAGCATTCGAAGGGTGGCTCACGCCACCCTCCATGCTTACCATTGACAAACAATGATTTGTCGACTGTGATATATTATCTCATCAAAATCCCGCCACAAAGACGGCGGGCTAATTCTGTTTTCATAACCTCATCGAAGAAGTAGCATTTTCTTCGTTTCGTTGCTGGTAGAAGAACGGAGTGTGTAGAGGTATACCCCGCTCGGAAGATTTGTTGCGCTAAATGAAAGAGTGTACCGGTCGTTTGCATTCGCCACTCCACTGAAAAGCGTTGCTATTTCCTGACCGAGCAGATTGTAGACTGTGACGGTTGCGTATGCAGTGTTCTTCAGAGCGAACGTAATTGTTGTGCTCGGGTTGAACGGATTAGGGTAGTTTTGCGAGAGTGAATACCCTTCCGGTCTTTGAGCGGACAAATTCTCTACAACAGCGGTTACTCCAATTTGCACATTGAATCGCACGACACGATTATTTCCTGCATCAGCCACCCAGATCTGATTACTGGCGTTGTCGATGAACATGGAATTCGGGAAAGCAAAACTATTTGCCGTTGGAGGATCCAGTGCAGTGCCTGTAGTAAAATTAGGCTGACCCAACACATTATCTGCATTCGCTCCGTTTGCCAAACCTGCAGCATTATTGAAGACCACAATTCGGCTATTGCCTTCATCTACAAGATACAATCTTCCCCGTCCATCTCCCCACACACCACGCACATTGCCGGTCCCGTTCTGTGTCGTGCTAAATGTGTTCGTCGTAAAATTGGGCTGACCCAACACGCCATCTGCCGCTGCGCCGTTTGGTTTTGCTGCCGCATTGTCAAAGCGTATCGCACGATTGTTCACATCTTCGGAAACCCATAAACGACCACCCACATCGACAAACACCCCAAATGGCTCAGCCATTTTTGTTGCACTCAAACCCGTCGTCCCAGTCACGAAATCCGGTTGTCCTAAGACTCCGTCAGCGGACGCTCCATTGGCTTTCGCTGCTGCATTGTCAAACCGTAACACGCGGTTGTTGTCTCGTTCGGCAACCCAGAGACGACCGCTTGCATCTACATACAGTCCAGTCGTTCGGGTCATTTTCGCGGCGGTGGTGCCGGCAGTGTTCGTTACAAAATCCGGTTGTCCCAACACTCCATCCGCCGCTGCGCCAGTAGTTTTTGCCGAGGCGTTTTCAAAGCGTAACACGCGTCTGTTGCCATAATCACTTACCCACAACCGTCCGCCGCCATCGACATACAGCCGAATCGGTGTGTTCATCTTTACCGCCGATATCCCACTGGTATTTGTTGTATCATTAGGCTGACCCAGAACCGCCTCGGCTGCCGATCCATTAATCATCTTCGCCGCTGAACTGAACCGCAGTACCCGGTTGTTGTTACGATCGGCGACAAACAACTTCCCAGTTGTCAAATCGACTGCCACACCAAACGCATTGTTCATCGTACTCGCGGTTTTTCCTGTTGTCCTTGTTACAAAATTTGTCTGACCTAACACGCCGCTCGCAGGCATATTATTCGACAACGGCGCTTGGGCAAACACCGGGAAACTCATTGCTGCGATAAGAAATAGTGCAGCAAATAATCTCTTGCTGTGATTCTTCATAGAACCTCCATGAATTAAAAGCATGAAACGTGAATTGAGTATTGAGAATTACACAAACCTCTCAGGTTATGCTGTTGTAGTGAAATTTATTTCAACAAAAGCATTTTTCGTACCGATGAAAAACTATTTGCTTGCCCCGAAGGGGTCATTACGGACATACGATAGAGATACATCCCGCTTGGCAATGCAGAGGCATTGAACTGAACGTTGAATGATCCGGCCGGCATTTGCTTGTTCACAAGGACAGCAACACGCTCTCCAAGGAGATTATAGACCTCCAATGTAACAAATGCGCGTTCTGACAATTCAATGGCGATGTTCGTCACCGGATTAAACGGATTCGGATAGTTCTGAAGAAGATCGAACTTCGTCGGCATACTTTCTTTTCCTCCGACTGAAGTGACAAGATCATTTCTGTACACCGATAATCCATCGACCCTCTCGGTGGCATAAATCAATCCGCCATTTGCAGCAATACCCCGTGACTGCGGAACGCCGTCATAATAGCCGTCCTCAACGGGCACTAGTGGATTGGAAATATTGATTGCCCGTACGCCTGTCCCCTCCGAAGCGACGTAGCAATAATTTCCTACCACTGCCGCCGTGTAGCCATAACCGCCGGTCCTGACCTTGGAAACCTGGGTCGGCGTCAAGAGATTGGTGATATTGAATATCTTCAGACTGTCGCCGTCAGGCACGTACGCATAGTTCCCTGCAATGGCAAAGCCCTCGTTGCCGATCCTAAAAGTTGGTGTGCTACCCTTTGCAACGGGACTTGCCGGATTCGTAACATCATAAAATCGAATCGAGCTGTAAAAACTTGTCCCTACAACATTGCCTGCAGCAGCAACATTCTCGACGTCGATGCCGCGTACATTCGTCAGCCATGTTGGGTTTGCAGGGTTGGTTATGTTCAAGACTACGAGTCCGCTATCGCGCGTGGCGACGTACACGTGATTACCATTGATTGCTATTCCGCGTGAGCGCGACGAGTTAATTGTTCTCAGTCTAAGAGGGCTGCCCGCATTCGTAACATCGATGACATGTACACCCGAATCCATCGCTGCCACGTATGCATAATTGCCGGAGACAACAACTCCCCGCGATTCCCCGCCAAGTGCAAGTGTCGAGAGAAGTGACGGCTGTAATGGATTGGTAACATCAATAATCCGGAGCCCGGCAGTTCCGTACGCCACATAAACTTTTCCGTTTGAATAGAATGGAGAAAATGCCGAACCCGAAGCTGACGCAAGCGCGCCTAGAAATGCTGAAGTGGCCGGGGCTGATGGATTCGAAACATTTATCGCGCTTATTCCCGGGGCAGGATTTCGGTTTGCAACAAAGATATGACCTGTTGGGTTACCGTTAATGGTGATAGCTCCATAGCTCACAAAGGCTGCCCGGCCGGTTGTGCTGATTCTGCTGACAAATACCGGCGCGGCTGGATTCACGACATTAAAAATTTTCATCCCTGAATCCCCAACAGCTACATACGCGTAATTACCGTCAAACACTATACCTCCTGTTCGTGGCATCGATGAGATTTCCATGACATTAACAGGGTTTGCCGGATTTGAAACATTGATTACTTGTAATCCTGCATCATAGTTGCAAACATATGCATAACCGGAACGGACGTTGATATACTGGTGGTAGCCACCGTACCCGGCAATTCTCCCTGTATACACCGGTGCTGTCGGAGTTGAAATGTTGACGATATGACTTCTTCCGGCTGCAGCAATGTATGCATACGGTGATGAGATGACGACATTCTCACAGTACTCGAGGCTGTCGATCGATGCTGCGAGCGTTGGGCTTGCCGGATTAGAGATGCTATATATCTTGAATCCAGCACCACCTGCCGCGATATACGCGTACGTTCCGCTTGTTGCAATGCCTTCGCACGTCGTACCGGGAGCAACATCAACAGTCGACACGAGAGAGGGAGTTGTTGGATTCTGCACATTGATGAGCCACATTTTGCTTCCACCGCTTGCAACGATATATTGGTTTCCGCCAATCGAGGTACGAACCAGCGCCTCAACAACATCGGACAAGATTACACTTGCGATCCGTACCGGAGCTGAAGGATTTGAGAAACTTGCTATCTGCACTTTGTTTCCAAGTCCATAAAAAACGAGCGATCCCGCGGCAAACACCGCTTTCGATTCACCCTCACCTTTTCCAAAATTACCAAGGAGAGAAACATTGAGAGACTGTTGCCCAAACGAAACCAGCGCGGGAAAGATTAAAAGGATAAGACCCACATAAAATAGTTTGACAGGTTTCATGCATACCTCCACTGTGATTGTGATGGATTAGTTTGAAATCATCAACCGATTACCTCTAGTTCGGAAGGAACATGGTTCCGAACGAAATCTTCTATCTCAGAACGATACGGTGCCGAGACTTGCGCTCCCATGCGCGTTACAGCAATAGCAGCGGCCGCCGAAGCCATACGTGCCGCATCTTCCACTGGCATTTCGTCAGCAAGAAATGCAGCAAGCGCTCCATTGAAGACATCTCCAGCGCCAGTGGAATCGACTGCGTGAACTTTGAATGCCCGAATCAATTCCCTTTTTACTTTCGTTGCGGAAAACACACCCCTCTTGCCCAGGGTGATCAATACTCTTCCAATCCCGAATTGCAACAGCGCTTGCGCAGCTGCGCACAGGCTCTGCTCATCAGCAATCTTGATTCCCGTAAGCATTTCCGCTTCCACAGCATTCGGTGTGATAATATCAATCTCATTCAGAAGGTGACTGTCAAGCGAGTGTGCGGGCGCAGGGTTAAGGATGACCGTCAAGCCATTCGTGTGTGCAAGCGCTATCGCGGCACGGACTGCATCAAGCGGTGACTCTAACTGAACGAGCAGCACTTTTGCGGAGGCGATTGTATCACTGGCACGCTCAACATCTGAGGGAGTGAGGCAGGCGTTTGCGCCTGATGCGACCACAATGCTGTTTTCGCCATGGTCATCAACAACAATGAATGCGACCCCGGTCGGAACCTCTGCATCGATAAGGACGTGTTGCGTGTCTATTTGTTCCTCCATCAATCGGGTCATGGCTTCCTTGCCAAGCGGATCTTCACCAATCCTCGCGATTAAGCTCACACTCGCGCCAACACGAGCGGCGGCAATCGCCTGGTTGGCGCCCTTTCCCCCTCCACCCCGGGAAAACACGCCTCCAATGACTGTCTCACCGGGACGAGGTATTTTTTTCGTCTTGATTGTGAGATCGGTATTGTAGCTGCCGACGACGACGACTCTTTTATCTTTCATCTCTGCAGTAAAATTTAAATGTACATCCTACTGTGATTGTTTATCTGTCTTGAAGAGCCTGAGATATGCTTGTGTAGACGACGCATTCGTTCAACACATTTCAAATTAGAATGAGAAACCGAGAGAGAACATGTGAACCTGTGTGAGCGCACCGAAATCGACGTACGCATAATTGATCGTACTTAATACTCCTGCAACAGGATAGCTAACACCCGCACCGAATGTAAAGCGCTGCGTGTCATAGTTAAACTTGTAACCTCCGCGCAGTGAGAAAATATTGTCGAACGTGTAACTGGCGCCGATATGAAATTTTTCACGACCGTCGTTTGGATGATCTCCTTCTACGACAACCGTAATGAGGTGAGGACTCTCTTTCTCGTCAAGGAAATCCATCGCGATGCCAGCCCGCAAATCGAGTGGCATGCGAACATTGTCCGACTCAGTCTGGTATTTTTCGCTCCAGCCGCCGAATCTTGAATCCGGTCCAAAGTTCCTCGCAGCTATTGCAACGCGAAGGCTTCGGTAGCCCGTGTAATACAGCGTCCCGACATCGAGGGACCAGTTGTTCATTGCCAGCTCGGCAATTTTTTGGCGCATCCATCGGAAATTTCCTCCGATGGAAAGTTTGTCTGTAATTTTTCGTGCATAGGAAAACCCCGCGGCAATATCCCGCGCTGAAAAAACATTTCCGGTCACCAACGGTGTCGTGCTATTCTCTCCCAAAATTTGGCTGTTGATCGTCTCCGGAATATCGCCATAGTCAAGCGTTGCAAGGCTTACGCCCACAACACCAAAATCACCAAGGTTTGCCGCAAGAGCCACCGATTGATGTGAGATATCCGCAATCCATTTCATGGTGTTCAGTTGCACATCGTACTCCGTTACATCGGCAAGCGCAGCAGGATTGCCAAACACGGCATTTGCATTGCCACGCGAGATTGCCGTAAACGCTCCGGCCATTCCCGCCTGCCTGGCGTCGCCATTGATCTTGAGAAATTGCCAGCCTGATTGGCCAACGCGCTCAACATCGTTTGGAGAGATGCCTGGCTGGGCATGCACAGATGCAACCGCGCAGATAATCGCCAACACTGTTGCAACGAGGATTTTATACTTCTGAAACATGGGATTCATCTCCATTACTTCAAAATCGCAAGTTTACCGATAAACGATTCCCCCACATGACCCGCAACGAGCGATTCGACACGGTATAAGTAAACTCCGGGAGCGACACCGAGTGTCCATTTATTCAACTGATAGTCTAATCGTTTTATGCTTCCCCACGCCTCGGAACCACTACCGTCATCGTGATCAATTTCTTGCACGAGATCACCGACAAGTGTATAGATTTTGATTTTACATCGCGCGGGAATACCGATAAATTCCATTCTAAACCGCTCACCCGTTCCCGCAAGCCCACTGTGCTGGCGAAACGGATTCGGCACGACAAATACATTTTTGGGAAACTGGTCGTTCGGTGCGCGAAGAGGATAAATCGGAAATCTCGTGTTGTTCACTTTCCCGCTTTCGTTCCCTGATACGTCATAACTTGTCACACAATAGTAGTTACCAACACCGAATGGTTGTCCTTTGTCGATGTATCTCACCTTTCCATTCACGAGAACAGCAGAATCCTTTTTGATATCTGCAACAAGTGTCCACGGACCGATCGTAAAGTACGTAGAACGATACACCCGGTATCCCGCAAAATCATTGAGCCCTGTGAGGGGATCTCTATATGTCTGTGGAATGGGGGGCCAATCTATTGTAATCTGTCCCGGTTCGGTGCTTATTGCCAGACTGTTTTCCCCGTTTGTTGGTGTTGGTGGCGGATGAACCGTTGGCATATAGCTATTTGCAAAAAGACGGCGTGCTGCGCGAACATGCGCAAGCATCGAATCTCGCGAAGCAGTTGCCATCAAGTCTATATTGGCCACACCACCTTCTACAATTTTTGCGCGATCCATTTCACCGATTACTTCTGCAAAAACAATTCTCGCAGATCCAAAAGGAGACAACGCAAGCGGTCCGATACTGACCAAAAACTCGGGACGACGTTCGTACTTGTTACCGCCTTCACCGCCGGCGGCTTTTGCGGCATCCCACGAGAGACGTGGTTGCTGATGC
>JBBRUI010000067.1:0-16345 GCA_038247945.1 Bacteroidota bacterium
ATCCGCCGAAGCATCGTCAACTATGCGCATATGTGCAAAACCCGGCTTTTCTTCGCCATATTTGTTTGTATAGATCGAAACTGCGCACAGAACGATGCTTTTCTTCTCGCTACCTCTACCTGGTATTATTCCTCTTGGGCCTGGATTTATAGTCGCCGGGCATAGGATTTCCCCCCTGCCCGGGTAAAATACATTAGGAGCTACATGCATAGGCATTATATGATCAATATCTTCGAATTCCAGAACTATCGGCTCTACCTCAAAGCCTATTATGAATTCAATAAAAGCGCCAAAAAGTACTTCTCATACCGCTATTTCTCAAAGAAAGCAGGCATCAACGCTTCGGCCTTCCTCTATTATGTGATCGAAGGCAAGAGAAATCTCACCAAAAGCAGCATCGACAAGATCAGCGCAGCGATCGGGCATTCAGAAAAGGAGATCTCCTATTTCGAAAATCTGGTCTTTTTCAATCAGGCCAAGACCATCGCCGAAAAAGCAATCTACTATTCGCGGCTCCTCAACGGGCGCAAACCTCTTGATCTTAAAATCGTCAACAGAGATCAATACGAGTTCTACGGCACCTGGTATCATAGCATCATTCGGGAGGTCGCCTGCCTGGTCGATTTCCGCAATGACTTTGCCGCGCTCGGATCGTACGTGATTCCACCCATTTCCGCGGCGCAGGTCAAAGAATCGGTCGACCTGCTGATACGGCTGGGATTAATCGAGCATGATGATGACGGAATTTACCATCAGACCGACGCGGTCCTTTCCACCAAGCCGCAAGGGCCCGACGCTTTCGTGCTTGAAAAATTCCAAAGCGAGATGCTTGACATGGCACAAAAATCCTTCGACCGGATACCCCGCGGTTCGCGCATGAGCGCATCGACAACGTTCAGCATATCCGAAGCAACCTTTGAGCTTTTCAAAATAAGAACACGGGAGTTTCGCAAAGAGTTGCTCGAAATCGCCAAGCTCGACACACAGCCGGAGCGGGTCTTTCAGTTCACGTTCAATCTCTTCCCGGTCAGCCGGCCCACACATGAATAACCCGACCCGTAACCGGCGCTCCCTCGCATGGTGCGCGCTGGCCATTTGCCTGGGCTGGTACTCCTGCGCAACCGGGCCTATCGCCAGTAACGGCGGCGGATCGGACACCGAGGTATCGGGGCGAATCGTCGACTCCTCGGGTTACGGCATCGAAAACGTTCGCGTGATGCTCCTTTCCGAGCAGTACAATCCCGCCTTCGACGGCAGGCTCGCCGACTCGTGTATCGACACGACCGATTCGAACGGGGGATATCGTTTTGTCAAAGTGCGCCACGGAGTCCATCGGCTCTTTAGCGCCGAACTCGCAACGGCCAGGCGATCGCTCAAGAGCATCACTGTCGGCATGGAGAGAGCGCTTGTGATTGATGATGATTCGTTGAAGAATCCGGCTCGATTGGCGATCTGGTTGAATGAGCCGTTTGCGATACCGGGGTTCGTTTACATCACCGGAACTCCGTTTTGTAAAGCATTACGTGCGCGCGATTCGACGATCAGTTTCGATACCATTCCCGTGGGCTCGTATCCGCCTATTCGATTCCAGGCCAGCCCGACCGATACGCCGGCGGTGCTCTTTGAAGGAATCACCCTCACGGCGCCCGGAGACCGCACGCTTCATCTCTATGATTGCTGGGGACACCGCGCCGAAATTCGCTTTGATGCGGCGGCTTCGGGCCTGGCTCCCGGCGACACGGTCCTTGATTTCCCGGTCCTGGTTCGTCTTTCAAGGCCCCAATTCGACTTCAGTCAAGCACGCGCAAAAGGCGAAGACCTGCGCATTGCCCGATCGGACGGACAGCCGGTCCCTTTCGAGATCGCGCGCTGGGACTCCGGCGCCGGATGGGCGGAAGTGTGGATGCGAATGGACTCTCTTTTCGGCAAAGGAAACGAGCCGCTCATGGCTCTTTGGGGAAACAACAATGCAAAAACCTATTCGCGCCCAGGTGCGGTCTTTGACACTGGCGACGGTTATGCGGGTGTGTGGCATTTGGAGGAATCGGGCGGCACGCAGGCCAAAGACGCGACCTGGCGCCTGCGGTCCCTCTCTTCTTTTGGGATGAGCGGCGCTTCCGATCAAATGGGCATTCTCGGCCGTGGACAGGTATTTGACGGCGTCGATGATCATTTCGCCGCCGATAGTCTGCTTGCCGCCGAAAGCGTCTTTACCGTCTGCGTCTGGATATATCCCCAGGCTGATAGCGGCGACCGATGCATTTTGTCGTGCGGCGAAACGGGTTTTGATCTGTCAACCATCGTCGGAAACCGGTTGCGATTCGTCGACGCACGCGGCAGCGCAGGAGCCGATACGCTCGAAACGGTCCTGGCCGCTGCGAACCAGTGGACACTGGTGACCGCGGTGCGCGCAGGCCCGGGCAGGTACTTGTATGTCAACGGGCTCTGCGTCGACAGCTCGATGGCAACGGGCAACCAATCTGCCGCCCCTGCAAACAGTTGGCGGCTCTATCTTGGCGCGCAACCGGGCGGCTCCGGTCGATTTTTCGAAGGGATGATCGATGAAATAAGAATTTCCCGACGCGCCTGGACACCGCGCCGGATCACATTGACTTACCAGAATCAGCGGGCCGATCAGACCTTCACCAGCGTGGTGGTCACTCAATAGCGCCCAGAGTGGTCGAAGGGTCAACCTGCAACGCAAGCCCCTCTCACCGAACGTTCCTGCTTCCGGGTTCAGCACGAACCGTAGGGGTCGAGACTTGACAAACAAAGACGATCCGTTCACCCTGTAACATTGTCAAAGGAGAGCGCCGTATGCCGATCTCACGAAACCTGAAAATTGCCGCCCTGAGCCTTGCAGCCTTTCTTCAAACCGCGCCCGCCGCTCCCGATTTCAGCATGACCGGATACGCAACGGTCAGCGGAGAAGGTTATGCAACCACCACCGGGGGCGCCGCAATGCCGTTGACTTAAGGTTTACAGAATGATTACGCATTCGCAGCCGCCTTCGACAAAACCTTTGCGCGATTGTCGCACCATTTGTTGGGCGGCTTCTTGCAAATGCGAGGCTGGCCTTCTCGTCGATTCGCGGGCCGGTAATACTTAACTCGTGCGATTTGATCGAGCAGCTCTTTGAAAATCACCAGTGCCTTTTCGGGCGATTGGGGAGTCAAAACAAATGCATCACGCGACAATGCAATGACCGCATTTTTGAATTGCGGGGCGTTGCGCCCCTCTTCTGCAGTAGCCCCGCTCAGGTTTATCAGCAAGCGGCCGATTATCGACATTGTCGCTGCTGCAAACAGTTCTTGTCGAATACCATTGGAGCTTTTAGAATGGAATTTCTCAACTTCGATGGTAATCTTTTCATCGCGATAATATTCTTCGATTCGATAGCGTTGAAAATAAAGACCGATGATATCTTGCATGGGAAATTCGATTCGCTCAAGCATATTGGTAAGCAGGACCGAAACGGTTCCATCTGGGCTCTCCAAACGTATCGCCCGTAGGAGAATCGGTTTCGCCTGGTGTCTTTCCTCCGGCGTGAGGCCTTGCAAATAGGTAATGGTCGGCTTGATTCGTATAAAGTCCTGGCGCTTATTGCTCCGAACGAATCTCTCGACGGCAGGAAACGTGCTTTCCGCTGGGCAACGCAGGACGAAGTAGCCGATGTAATTGGCGAGAAGCGTCAGAAAAAAATCGTAGCTGGGATACCCGCGGTCGAAGAGTATAACACCGCCGCTGGGAATGCGCGGCAGCAGTCGTCTGGCTTCCTCTCGTTCGGATGTGGCATAAGGTGCGGTGCAACAAGCAACGGGATAGCGTTTGAAAACGTCATAGGCAGTTGAAACAAGGCATTGCGGATAATGGCCTTTTCCAGGAGTATCAAATCCGCTCTTTGGATCAAACTCCTGGCGAATCTGGTTGCTTGCTGGAAGCGTGTATTTAGAACCATCTATAGCGTAGACGGACATGTTGTGCCAGAAATGCCATTGTTGCGCATCCCAGAGCAGGGCAGCCAAATCGACGGCATCTTTGAAAATGCTTTCGAATGCTTGCCAGGGGACTTTCGCTCTGGCTTTGCTCAATGCCCCGGCGCCACATGCATTCGCATACGGCAGTAGTCCGCTTCGCCGAGCTTGTTTGGCAAACTCGCCGATTTTGATATTCAGGCCGTTGTTTTTGTCACTTGCGGAGGCGGAGAATACGAAGGAGACAAGTTGAGAGAAGGGCATCTTGCGATCACGGGAAAAATGCGTTTCATTTTGCAGGAAGCGTTCGGGAATGCGTTGTGGAATGAGAGAAAGAAATTGATTGAAAACGGATATCAGAGCGGGATTTGAGTCACACACATATTCGCGCCACGTCAAGCTCCTCTTTGGGTAAAGAATGGCGCAAATCACTGAATCGCAATGAGTTGAATATACAATAGTAAACATTAAATTGTCAAATGTTAGAACCTTTTTTCGCACCCGTAAACCTTAAGTCAACGGCATTGGGGGGGTGCCGGAATGAAGAAAGAACCTGAAGCCAAAATAGGAAATCCATACGCAAGTAGAATTAAAATAAGAAAGGATTCGAGCAATGAAATTTGAATATGAATACTACACCTTCCAAGCTGGAGACACGCTTGTAAAAATGTGTGAAAAAACAGGCGTTTCTGTCGGTGGCTTGGTCGCCCTCAACCCAATTCTTCGGGGACATCCTAAATATTTTGAGGTTGGAATGCAGGTAAAAACTAAAGCGACGAGAGTGGATCAGGATGATAGTCAGAATAATTCACAAACTGGAAGCTCCGCACGGGCGGGTAGTCAAAACAGTTCGGCGAGCAATGGAACAGTCAATCCGCCATCAAAATCAACCAGTGTCCCTCAGCAGGGAAACAACACAGATGTTGAACCGAAAACTCTGATCATAGTTATCGACCCTGGACACGGTAAGGTTGACCCCGGAACCATTTACCCTATTGGTTCCAAAAACCCAACTTTGACTGAAAAGGAAATCGTCAGAAAACTGGCGAAATTTCTTTCCGATGAATTATCCTCAAATCCAAAGTATAAAATCCATTGCACAAGAAGTCTTGACAAAGATGCGGCTGTCACAGATTTTGATGAAGACAAATCCACTGGATACGATAATAATTACGGCAAAACGGCTCAAAAGGAATCTTTGGAAGACAGGGTCGCACTGGCGAAATCAAAAAATGCTGACTTGTTTATATCTTTGCATGTAAATAATGCAGGCAATGAGTCTGCCATCCGCGGTGCAGACTGTTATATCCGCACCAGCGCAGCAGGTAGCAAAAGTGATGACATTTTAAAATCGTTAGAAATAAAGCTGAAGACCAAAAGCATTCCGATAAATTCATCTGGATTCCGTAAATTGGATGACTTCTATGTTCTGAAAAACATAACTAAGCCTGCATTTCTATTGGAAATTGGCTACATGTCTAACAAAGATGACCGAGCAAATTTTCAGAGCGATGATTTCCTGAAGAAACTGGCATTAGCAATTAGGGAGGCTATTGATGAATTCAAGTAAACAAATTGGGATAGCCTTCCTGTTCCTTATTGCGATAAAAAGTTCATTTGGAGCGCAAATCAGTGACACCGTCAAATTTGACAACATAGCCATTTCAATTACCATGAAGATACTGAAGCCCCAAGGGATTGAAAAAAGAATTATTTCAAAAGGTTGGAGCAACGAATTTGAAAGCAAGGATCGAATATTCCTTCTTAAAAAATATGATGAATCACTTTGCACACCGCTTGAAGATTCGCCACAATTAAGAAGATTGGGGAAAGAAATTTATACCGAGATGATCGCATTAGCGTTTCTTTCCGAGGAATTTGGTAGTGACCGTTATTTGGAGTTAGCAAAATATCATATGGAACATTTTCTAAACTATGATGAAGATCACGCTTTGTATCAATTATTGAATGATATTCTGGATTACTGGCTCAGAATGAAAACCTTTGATTATCATGAGACAGATGGATTGACAACGGTTTTTTTAAATTCACTCAAAAAAGCAGAATCCACATACAAAAAAGATACAGCATTGGCCGCAAAAGTAAATGAACTGAAAGGACTAATAACTGTTGAATAAAAGAAGCCCCCCCCAATAAAAAGAAGAACTGAAAAACAAAGAGGAATGCGCCGCCAAGAGAAAAGACCATGAAAGACAAAAGAGAAAATGCAGAAGAAGCGCGCGCAAGACATTACACTATGGTAGCATGCCTGGTTTACATTCGCACAACAGCCGCGTTACGTTCGCCCGCAGCGGGCACATGTCCAGCGTTTGAATAAAACGTGTCATGTCGCAAAGCTCCGTCACATTTTCTAACGCTGGCCACGTCGTAACACGGCGCACGTTGGCTGCAATTTGCGAACGCTTCGCATTGGCGCCCAGAAGAAAAAACGGGTGTAGCCGCCATTATAGGCACTCATTTTGTTAAGCTGCCATTCGAATGTTCTGATAGATACCCCACATTCCTTCCCACATTTGAGATTTGACATATGCACGAAGTGTAAGTATGTGCTGTCCGCTTTCACGATTCCATCGCATGCCGCTTCTGCACATGCGCTGCTTGACGAGAGTTTTTGCTGCGGCTTCGACTGGTCCGCTGCCGATGGGGTATCCTTGGTCGAGGAATGACGCGTACTTCATCAGCCGCTTATTGCGCTTGAAAAATGTGAGCTCCGCCAAAGCTTCGGTGCGGCGTGTCTTTGGCAGTTTGTACCGTTTAAGGTAACCGATGATTGAGCGAACAATAGCTGTAGGCGCGCCCGCGTCCGTTTTCAGTGCTGCGCGCCACTCATCATACCACTTGCGGCCTCGAACGGATTTCGCTCCAAAGATTGCCTCCGCGGCTTTTGACAAATGTTCGGTGGTGTGATAGAAGTCAATACACCACTCAAAGTCTTGAAACAATGGAGTATGTTTGGCGTAGTTCCATATTGCTCGGTGTCCATCGTTGAGGAACACTTTTTTTAGAGTGACTCCCTGCTGGTCTGCCTGAGCGGACGCATCCCGGATTGCTCGCTCGAATTGCACTTTGAATGTCAGTGCATTTTCCTGTGGCATTCGCGCCACGTAGGTTGATGATAGGCGCTGTGGACCATCCTGATCATCACGGCCATACCAAGAGAGGCAGCCTACCATGGCATTGCGAAAGGATGAACTGGACGAGTCGTCGCAGGACTGCTCATCGCGAGGTCGCTGCGCTTTGCGGCCCTTCTTAACTCCAGGCTCTCTGAGCCGCACATTGGCGCCATCCATGCTCGCTACCAGGACATGAGCCTTTTGAGGCACAGAAAGAGAGGAGCCAAGCTCCTGAGCGATCCGGTCACGATGGTGCTCAATGCGTTTGCCGTCACGATTAACAATATCTTGAATAGCGGTCCGAGATGGTTTGCAAAGACTTGCCTTGGCCAGAAGAATAGCGACGTCCTGAGGAGTATTAGAGCTGGAGGCAAACAAGATCATCTCCCGCACGTCAAATGTCGCTGCATCATCTTTGTCCAGACCTAATTGGCGGTCCAACGGCACAACATATCCGCCCAGCAAATTATTGCCGTATACAGCCCGGCTAACAACAACATCTCCAAACATTGTCAGATAGGTCTTCTCCATGGTGTTCTTGTAGCGATATCGTATGCCATCGACATCGACGGTCGGCTTGCGAATGTCGTGCTGCTGTAAATAGAGAGCAAGGCCGTCCCTCCCAGCACTTTGCGCCGCAGCCATCAGCCTTTTTGTCATGAGCACAATACTTTCCGGACACAATGGTTTGGTTGATTCAGATTCCCGTTCTGCACAAAAATCAATGAAAGTTTGTTTAAAAGCGGCCATAGCGGCATAAAGTATCTTCTCTTCAGACATCTGCGACTCCTTTGGGTGACTGGGTTGTAAGTGATTGTCATCCCAGTATATATCATGCCCGAAGGAGTCGCAACTGTCAAGCAAATATCGTGCATAGATTTACGGCTACACCCGAAAGAACTGCAACACGACGAATGCGCGTGGTAAAATATCGCGGTTCGGCGCATGGCACCGATGAATTTCCCTTCCTGATTGGTCAGAACGGTATTTCGGTGCTGCCGATTACTTCGCTGAATCTCGAACATGTGGTAAGTTCGGAACGAGTGTCAAGCGGTATAGAGCGCCTGGATACGATGCTTGACGGGAAAGGTTTCTATCGCGGTTCGAGTATTCTGATTTCGGGAACCGCCGGCACCGGCAAATCTACCCATGCCGCTCATTTCGCGCACGCTGCATGCACAAGAAGCGAGAAAGTGCTGTACTTTGCTTTTGAGGAATCAGGAAACCAAATCACGCGCAATATGAAGTCGGTAGGAATCGATCTGGAACCCCATGTCAAGAAGGGCCTTCTCAGCATCCATGCTGCCAGGCCCTCGGTGTATGGGTTAGAAATGCACCTTGCTACCATGCACAAGCTCATTCTCGATTTTAAACCACGGGTCATTGTGATAGATCCGATTTCAAATTTGATTGCTTCCGGGGCAATTAATGAAGTCAGATCCATGCTTGTGCGGCTTATCGATTTCATCAAAGTAAACCAGATTACCGCACTGTTTACGGATCTGGTAAGCGATGAATTCAGAGAATCGACCGATGTAGGCGTTTCATCACTGATGGATGCCTGGATACTTCTCAAAACACTCGAAATCAATGGCGAACGGAACAAGGGTTTGTATGTGTTAAAAGCGCGCGGGATGAAGCATTCGAATCAGATTCGGGAATTTATTCTAACCTCCAAAGGCGTGGAGCTTATTGATGTGTACACGGGAATGGATGGAGTCTTGTCTGGCACCTCACGCATGGCTCAGGAAGCGCGAGATAGGGCTTTGGGGATATCTCGCAGCCAGGAGCAGCAACGAAAACGCAAGGAAATTGAGAGAAAGAAGCTGATGTTTGAAGCCGAACTTGCGCTTTTACGATCAAAATACGAATCTGAAGAGGACGAATTGCATAAAGCAATTGAACAGGATTCGTTGCGGGAAAACGCCGGTACCGCAGAGCGTGGGAAAATGGCATTACTGCGTGCTGCCGACCAGAAGAATGTAAGCAAAAGCCGGGGGAGTAAACAGTAATGAACTCGATAAAGAAAAAGCAACTGCCAACAAGCGGTGCCCAAACAATTGACAATGAGAAGACATCGAGATGGGATCTGCGCTTATATGTTGCGGGTCAAACCGAGCGGTCGGTTGTGGCTTTACGGAACCTCAAGAAGATTTGTCAAGACCATCTTGGCTCGGCCTACAGCATCGAAGTGGTCGATCTTCTTAAAAATCCACAATTGGCAAAAGGGGATCAGATTTTTGCGATACCCACGCTGGTACGAAAACTTCCTGAACCAATAAAGAAGATCATCGGGGATCTTTCCAATACGGATAAGGTGCTCGTTGGCCTGGATATTAAGAAGAGAGAGCACGACCAACATCTACCAGGAAATGATAGAACCCATGCAGAAAAAAAAGACAGCAAATACAGATGCAACAGAGGCTTTAAAGAAAACTGCTGGCGACAAATACAACAACCAGTACGTATTTCGACTTTTCGTTACGGGAATGTCGAATCGATCTCAGGAAGCGATAGAGAATGTCCGCGACCTGTGCGAAAAGTATATCACGGGGCATTATGAACTCGAAGTGATTGACATATACCAACATCCGCATTCCGCCAGCGAGAACCAGATTCTCGCTTCGCCGACGCTTATCAAAAAGCTTCCACTGCCGTTGCGGCGATTCGTTGGAAATATGACGAAAACAGAAAAGATTCTCGCGGGACTCGATCTTAGAATCGAGACGACACATGAATAAGACAACCGCTATTGAGGCGATAGTCATGAATGTGCAACCCAAGACCAAAGAGCAGCTTCTGTTCGAAAATGAAGAACTTCGCAGTCGTCTCATTGAAGCGGAAGATACCCTCGAAGCAATCCGAACCGGCGAGGTTGACGCCCTTGTTGTTTCCACCGCAGAAGGCGAAAAAATCTTCTCGCTCCAAAGCGTGGATTACAACTATCGCGTTATGGTCGAGAATATGAACGAAGGGGCGATTACTCTTAACAAAGAAGGAGTTGTCGTATTCTGCAATAGGGCTTTCTCTGCCATGACAGGGCGGGAGATGGAGAAAATTGTCGGGGTCTCTTGTCAAGAGCTTTTGCCAAGAAACGTGCAGACCGATTTTTCTTTGTTCCTCAAGGATTGTGCTGCGTGCGCTTGTCGCAAAGAATTTACTATTATCGGCAAAGGTGGTTCTTTGATGCCTGTTGCCGTATCCGGAACTCTTTTCGAGCCTGGGTCTGCTCAGAACTTATGCCTTATACTATCCGATTTAACCCTGCCGAAACGAAGCCAGGAAGCACTGGAGCAAGCGAATCTGGAAATTCGCAATGCCAACGAAGTGCTGGAACAGCGCGTAATAGAACGCACGGCTGAACTGACAGCGACAAACGATGATTTGACACGCCTAAACCATGCTATGGTTGATCGAGAGTTGCGCATGATAGAAATGAAAAAGCAGGTCAATGAACTTGCCGGAAAACTTGGACATTCACTGCCGTATCTGGTAACTGTTGAAAATGAAAACAAACGAAATGGCGACGAATGAACAAACCCGAATTACTAAAAAAAATAGACACGCCAGACAAGAAGGTTCCCATAGTCGTTATTGGGGCTTCTGCCGGCGGTCTCAAAGTTTATCAAACTTTTTTTGACTTAATCCCCCGCAATGTCGGAGCTGCTTATATTGTTATGCAGCACCTTTCTCCCACTCACAAAAGCCTGGCCGCAGATTTGTTGCGCGGGCATCATACTTCCCTCCCTGTGCAAGAAGTCACCGAAATAGCTGCGGTTCAACCGAATACCATTTATTTGTCGACGGCTGGAAAAGATTTAATCTACAAGGACGGTATGTTGGTCGCCGCTTCGCCAATCAGTGGAGCAATCCATTATCCCATCGATCGGCTCCTGAATTCGTTTTCCGTTGAACATCACGAATCTCTAATCTTCATCATACTTTCGGGCGCGGGCAGTGATGGGACTCGAGGCGCCTTGGAAATAAGGGAGCACGGAGGTATTGTTATTGCGCAAGATCCGACAACTGCGGAATACGACTCCATGCCCAAAAGCGTAGTTCAAAGTGGCTCGGCAGATTTAGTGCTTCCCATTGAGCGGATTCCAGAAGCCGTCGTCAGCTATTTGAAGAATTATCATTCGCCTGCAGCTGCCGATGAACTGGAAAAACCCTTCAAAATTGATCTAGGCGCCCTTCTGACGTTTGTGCAAGGTCAAACCGGGTATGATTTTGCGCATTATAAACGGGGTACCATCCTTCGTCGCATCGCCCGCAGAATGGGTCTCTTGGGCGTTTCTGCATTTGGCGCTTATTACCAGATGCTTCAAAAGGATAAGAACGAGGCTATGGCCCTTGTTAACGACTTTTTAATTGGGGTAACCTCATTTTTCAGGGATCCGCAAGCATGGGATTGCCTGCGCAATGAGGTGATTGCGCCACTTATTGAAAAGCAACCTGTAAACTCGGCGCTGCGCATTTGGGCCCCTGCTTGTTCTACGGGCGAGGAATCCTATACCTTGGCCATTTTGATTTTGGATGAAATGGAAAAGCAAAATAAGCGAATTGAACTTCAGATCTTTGCAACGGATATCAACGAGCGGATACTTGATACGGGTCGCAAGGGTGAATATTCGGAAAGCCAACTTTCAACCATACCGAAAGAATATGTCGCCCGCTTTTTTCGCCCATTGCCCGATAGGAACGTTTATATTGTCAATAAGCAACTTCGTGAATCTGTTGTCTTTGCACACCAGAATCTTCTCGGCGATCCGCCGTTTTCCAAGCTCGATCTTGTTGTGTGCCGCAACCTCCTCATTTATCTCGAACAGCCGGTGCAAGAAGAGGTAATGCGGATTTTTCATTTTGCACTTAATGACGGTGGCTATCTTTTTATGGGCATGGCCGAAACCGTGGGCCATCACGAAGAACTCTTTTCACTTGTTGCAAAAAGCTGTCATATTTTCCGCAAAATTAGTCAATTTCGGAAATCTTCGGAAGCCATGCGAAGCAGGGCAGTTATTGAGCCTTTTCGACGAAAAGTGCCGGAAAATTCCCACATTAAAACACCGGGTGTGGACCTGGAAAAATTTGCCCAGACCGTAATTATGGAGCGGTATTGTCCCGCAACGGTACTGGTCGACGACAAGCTCACCCTTGTTTACGTGTGCGGCCCCGTTCACGAATATCTGCGTCAACCGCCCGGGCCCCCTCTTGAGAAAAGCCTGATGCTCCTGATCCCCGAGGAAATCCGGGCCGCAGTGCGCATTGTAATCCACTCGGCTTTGAAGTCGCCGGGCCGCAAAATGTCCGAGCACGCGGCAATGGGAACCGATGAAAAACGTAAACCGATAAGGATAACCGCCGAAGGTTTGGTGCGGCCGATTAATAATGAATCGTTTGTGCTGCTGACATTTGGCCCCGTTTCCCCCGAAACATTGGCGCTCCTGCCAAGCGTACCCGCCGAGCTGCCGGAGCATTTGATGCTGCAGTTAGAATACGAATTACGCGTTACCCGCGAGGAGCTGCAAAGCAATATCGAGCAGCACCGCAGTGTCAACGAAGAGCTGCAATCGTCAAACGAAGAACTTCAGGTCACCAACGAGGAGCTCGAGACCTCGCGAGAAGAACTGCAATCGGTCAACGAAGAACTGACCACTGTCAACAGCCAGCTCCGTGAAAAGGTTGAGGAAGTGGAAGCAGTCAATAACGACCTCAGTAATTTCATCAGCAGTTCCGCTGTGCCCACCCTTTTCCTGGATTCGGCCTTGAAAATCCGCCGGTTCACGTCGACGATGCAGCAACACTTGAACCTGGTGACGAATGATATCGGAAGGCCTATCACCGATTTATCGTCGAGTTTTATCGGTGCGCACATTGAAGAAGATTCCAGCACCGTGTTAAAAACCCTTCGCCCGGTCGAGCGTGAGATTAAAACGGAAGATGGTGCTTGGTTTATACGGCGTACCTTGCCTTATCGCACCACCGACAATCGAATTGGCGGCGTCATCCTCACGTACCTTGATTTTACCGAGAGAATCCGCATGGAGGAAAAACTGCGGCAGTCGGCGGCAAAACTCAAGGACGTTAACACCGATCTGCTTGAATCACGGCGGGCCGCCATTAACATTATGGAAGACGCCCAAGTCGCCCGTTTGCGGGCAGAACAGGCCAGCACGGAGTTGGGCAAAAGCGAGGGGCGCTTCCAGTCGGTGCTGGACAATTCCCGTGATGTCATTGTCCGGCTCAATCTGCAAACCGGCGCCTATGATTTTGTAAGCCGATCCGTCGAGGAATTAGTAGGCTATTCGCCCGATGAATTCATAGCCATGGACAGCACGACTGCGCTGACCATGATTCACCCCGACGATGTATCTGCTTCGCAGGCAGCAATGGCGCGCGCGGCGGAGACCGGCACAGCAGATGCGGAATACCGTCAGAAGACTAAACAGGGTGATTATATATGGGTTTCCAATAGCTTATCTGTTGTCAAAGATACAAAGGGTCTTCCATTATACCAAGTCAACGGAATTCGCGACATAACCAAACGTAAACAAGAAGAAGATGCATTGCACGAGAGCGAAGAGCGGTTCCGTGCCGCATTCGAGGGCTGTGACATTGCTATGTCGCTGTCCAGTCCTGATGGTCAGTTGCTTAAAGTCAATACGGCCTATTGTAAATTATTGGGGTATAGCGAAAATGAAATGCTCGCGCTGACGTATTCCGAATTCATGTACCCGCAAGACATTCCCCTCTATCGCTCGGGGATGCAGTACCTGTTCAATGGCAGAATAGCAACGCTGCGTATGGAGAAACGCTCTCTACGCAAGGATGGGGGATTGATCTGGGGCGACCTGAGTTGTTCGCTAGTCAAGGATAGAGTAGGTCAGCCACTCTATGTCGTCACCTATATTCAAGATGTCACCGAACGCAAACGGGTAGAGAAAGCCCTTTCAGACGATTTGGAAGGTTTAACGTGGTTGCAGAAAATAAGCATGCTCTATCCGCGAGATGGAAACGTAGAGCCGATCCTGGATAAAATCCTAGATGCAGCAATCGCCATTTCGGGCTCTGATTTCGGCAGCATCCAACTCATCGACTCCAACTCCTCCGATCTCAAGATCGTGGCCCACCGCGGGTTTCCGGAGTGGTGGATTGACTTCTGGAATAACTCTTGTAAAGGCACAGGATGTTGCGGTACGGCTCTTGAGCGAGGAGAACGAGTCATTGTTGAAGATGTTGAACAAAGCCCTATTTTCATAGGCACACAAGCCCTGGAGATTCAGCTTAGGGCCGGTGTACGGGCGGTTCAGTCTACGCCTCTTATGGGCTGGTCGGGAAGAATTATCGGCATGATTTCTACTCACTTCAAGACACCACAAAAACCGGATGATCGCGCACTTCGTATGCTGGATCTACTTGCCCGACATGCCACCGATATTATCGAGCAAGCAAACGCCGAGAAGGAGTTGCGCGAAAGCGAAGATCGCTTCCACACAATGGCCAATGCAATGGCGCAACTTGCTTGGATCGGGAATGCCGACGGATATATCACCTGGTATAATCACCGGTGGTACGAATATACCGGCACCACACCCGAACAGATGGAAGGGTGGGGATGGCAGAGCGTTCACGATCCAGTGTTGCTGCCTGCTATGCTTGATCGATGGAAGAATTCCCTCGCTACCGGTGACCCATTCGAAATGGATTTTCCGCTGCGTGGGGCCGACGGGCAGTTTCGTCAATTCCTGACACGCGGCTATCCCCTCAAAGATGGTGAGGGGCATGTTATGAAATGGTTCGGTACCAATACCGATATTTCCGAACTGAAAAGCATAGAACAAGAATTACAACATAGGGCGACCGAACTCGCTTCCGCTAACAAGGAACTTGAGTTTTTTTCCTTTGCAGTTTCGCATGATTTACGCAATCCCTTAAACGGCATAATTGCATGCACTCAGGCACTTGCCAAGGATACAGCTTCAGGTTCCACTCGGCAGCAAGGACTTGATCTTATATTGAAGTCCGCAACGAGAATGGCACAGATAATTACCGATCTTTTGGCTTTATCAAATGTCTCCCGAACTTCCTTGTCTAGAAAATCGGTTGACTTAGGAGAAATTGCTCGAGACTTTAGCACAGAACTTGCGCAGCACTCACCCCAACGCACTATCGATTGGAAGATAGCGACTGACTTGATTGTAAATGCCGATCCGGGACTCATGCAGAACCTGCTAGAAAATCTTCTTCGCAACGCATGGAAATTTACCACTTTGCAGGAGTATGCGATTATTGAAATAGGGTCGCTCGCCACTAATGGCCAACGCACATTCTTTGTTCGCGACAATGGCGCCGGCTTTGATATGAAAGATGTTGACAAGCTATTCAAACCATATCAGCGTATTCATTCGCAAACAGATTTTAAAGGAAGCGGGATAGGACTTTCTATTGTCAAACGCATTGTTGAACGTCACGATGGCGCCATTTGGGCTGAAGGTGAAACAGGCAAAGGCGCGGTGTTCTACTTTAATTTGCCGTAAAGCATACGACCAGTAAAGGAGGCGTTGGGGCGTATTGCTACGCCCCATCAAGGAGTTATACGCCCCGTAGCATAGTGTATGCGTTGTAAGAAATAGACTGGAACGAATGAAATTATAGGCGGCGGCAAGACAATTGAAAATTAAGACAGCCCGTTCAAAGACAGAAGAAGGCGGCGTACCCCTTCGGGTATTTCCAAGGGTCACAGAAAAAGACAAATAAATTCAGGGGGGGGTCTGAATGAAGAAAGAAGTTAAAGCCCTTAAATGCAAAGGCTATTTTAAGACAAGCCGCGCCCCGAGACAAGCCCGGTCGTCGTAACCGGGCGAAGAGCAAAACGTTGAAATCTCTGCAAAAAGGAATGGCATAATGGCAAAACCGACCACCGATGTTTCCAAAGAAGAACCAATCGAAAAACAGCTCTGGAAAGCAGCAGATAAGCTTCGTTAAAATATTGACGCAGAGGAATACAAGCATATCGTGCTTGGGCTAATATTTTTGAAATACATTTCCGATGCTTTTGAAGATTTGCATACAAAGCTAAAAACCGGTACCGTCGAATACAAAGGCGCAGACCCGGAAGGTAAAAAGCAAATACGAAGATGTCAAAGGGTTTTGTAATTCTGCCAGTGTCCAGAGAGTGAAAGAGTTGGATTATGTGCTTACACCCGGGCGATATGTCGGGTTGCCGGATGATGAGGA
>JBBRUI010000068.1:0-16138 GCA_038247945.1 Bacteroidota bacterium
AATTGCTGCGTCAGCACCTGAATGATGTCCACGACTGAAAACCACCACGTTTCGGTTTTCTCGTCATACGTGCGCCGAATTTCGTGTCCCTCAAAAATGACCAAGTCTTTTTTCATAGTGGCGATATGGGATTACTCGGGCTTAGTTGAATTTTCAACCGGTGACAATTGTAACCGGTTGACTTATGTGGATGAAGCCGATTTTCAGTCGGTGACAATTTGTAGCCGACTGCCTTCCTTGCTGAGACGGAAGCTTCAGAGCCTTCCAATAATTTCTTACGGCTTGAAAATCCGGTTGTGAAATCACTTGTCTGTTTCGGGCAAAATTCTCGGAAGGAAGATAGCGCGAGGAGCGGAGAGATACGAGCGGGAAGTCATTTCATTCATCTGCTTCAATAACATGGTTCGACTCCCGCAAGATTGAGCAATGAATGTCGCTCACCATGACATCCGCTTCAATCAATCCTCGACATCTCCGAAGGAGTCCTTCGGACCTGAGCGAATCCCGCCTTCTTCTGGCGGGATGAGTCGAAGGGTGACGGTGAAAAATAATTACGCGGGAATCAACTCAGGCTGAATGCCAAGACCTGCAAGCATATGCCGGATTTCGTTGGTGTAGATTGGGTTCATAACGATGACAGCGTCGGGCTTGTACTCTTTGAGAAATTCAGGTGGAACAATTTTTTGTCCCGAACCTGAAACGTACATCTCGTGTTTGCGGGGATTGATGTCAACCATATATTCGATGTTGGCGTGCTGCTTCATGATGTTGAGGAACGTAATGCCCTTCGATCCGCCGCCCCACACGACTGCTTTCTTCCCGCGTAATCGCTCGAATTGTTTTTTCCACGCTTCAACTTTTGTGGCGTAGCTTTCTCCAAACTCCGCAACGTATTTCGACAGGTCGGATATGGTGAGACCGGGTTTCCAATCAGAAGGAGAGGAGTTGTTCGGAACGAGCTCGATACCCAGAAACTGCCGATGGAAATGTTCATCCAATCTTTTCACATCAAATCCATGGAGCGAAAATAATCGGGCAAGCGAGTTGGCTGTGAAGTACGAGCAATGCTCATAAATCAAATCCCAGATGCCCAGGTCTTGCAGAGTCCAAAGTGCGTTCGGGACTTCAAAGTAGATCACTGCATTCATACGTTTCCCGATTGCGAGGCGTACGTTGTCAACAAACTCGTTGGGAAACTCGATATGCTCAAGCACGTGACGGCAACAGACGAAGTCCGCATTATACGCGGAATATTTCGGCGAATAGAAATCCTGAATCACTGTAAAGCGTTCTTGCTCTGACTTCTCGTTCATCAACTCCGGCTCGTAGCTTGCGTCGAAGCCGTACCCGCGGTTCCTTCCAAGGTCGCACATCAGTTTGAGGAAATCCCCCTTACCGCAGCCCAGCTCGATTATGTCCTTGTCGTACAAATCGTAACGGCTAATCAGGGCTTGGGCGAGTTCTTCGGCAAACTGTTGAAAGCGGGGAGAGAAGTGGAGTGAGTTTTCGTATGCCTGCGTGTAGACCATGAGCGCGGGTTTGAACGCTGCATTGTAGATGTGTCCGCAATCGCGGCAGAACCCAAGTGTCATGTCGCCCTTCGGAGCGTTGAGCGCTTCTTCACGTGTTGCAAGAAGGACGTTGCAATGAACGGGAATGTTGTTCATCTCAAAAAAGATTTCAACATCGGCGGAAGAACAGACGGGGCAAGTGTTCAAGTTAGTTCGTGTGTTGGTGAATGGTTGAGGCAACAGGCGAAGAAACAAATGAGCGGAAAGTCCGGTCGCTGCCTTTGTGTTTGATGGATTGAACAATCAGCGTGACAACAAATCCGGCAACCATCATTACAACCGTCATCAGAAAATATTCCCGCGTCATCCATTTGCCGGTCATGTATTCGAACAGCTTGTTGAATGCAAGCGGAGGGATTGCAAGGCCGAGAACGGAAACAAGAATAAACGGCACAGATGAACGCCGGCGCACGCCCAATGCAATGAATGTAAGAACATATGAAAGAGGCAAAAAGACCAGAGCCGTAAACATCATCTCGCTGAGTTTTCCCATGGGAGAGGTCATGTCCAGCATTCTGCGGGTCGGAAGAAAACGATTAAATAATGCAAGGCCGGGGCCGAGAACGGTGGAATATACCCGATCTTTGCTGTCAACGTAGACCCGAAGCGTAAGGCCGTCGTTGATTGCAAGAACTGTGTGCGGCAACGTATCGACAAAAACTCCGGGAATTACGAATCCGGGAGTGTACGCCGCCAACCCGCTCGTCATGGATCGAAACCGGATGCCGAGCTGATCGCCGAGCTGCGTGACTGCGAAGTTCACGTCGTACGGATTTTTATCAATCGAAATAATCCGGGCGGGTCCACCCTGCGTTGTGCTTGACGTTTTCAATCGAATCAACAGTGCAAATTGATTTGTCCACATCAGATGACTCGACAGATAATCCACAGACCCATTGGTTTCGTACCATCGCTGTTTGGAAAGTTCCGCTCCGGATTTTTGTGAAGGTGCGTTTCCCTTTACAATCAAGCGAGGAAGTTTTTTGACGCTCTCAATTTGTCCGTTCAGAAAATCATAGTTGCACATGAGATCATCATTTGCGACACCGCTAAGACGCCTCTCGGCCAGCGACCTCTTAATTGTCGATTCGTTTATCGCGTGTTTCGAGATAGTCAGCCTTTCGATAACGCCGTTCCATGGCCGGTTACCGGAATGCACATTGCCGAATGAAAGAGTGTACGATTTTTCCCAATCGCTCATCCGGACTGAGAACAAAAGCGGAATCGTAAGAAGAAGAGTGGCTGCAAAGTACGAAAGATACGTGGCAGATAGCCAGCGCAACGCCTTACGGTTGTTTGGTTGCTCAACGGCTTCGGCGAGATGCCGGGAAATTTGCTTTCCAAGAAGAGTGTGAATGAAAAAGCCTGTAGCAGCGCCTGCAGCGTTCGAGTAAATATCAATAAAGGATGTATAGCGGAAAGGGAGGAAGAGTTGCAGGAATTCAACAAAGGCTGAAAGGAACGTTCCGCCCAACAACACGGCAAGGAATGCTCGGCCGAGATTAAATCCCCTCCGCGCTGCGAGATACGCGAAAGCGAAACCAAAGGGAAGAAACAGAAGAATGTTGGTAAAAATGTCATCGGCCAATCCGTCGGCAGCCGAGAATCGTTGCTTCAGGCACGCATCGAGACGGGCCCTGTATCCGACGGTTGTGAAATCAAACGGATAGAGTGTAACGCCGAGAATCACCAATACAGTAAGAACCGCGAACGCCAATCCAAAACGGCGACGGCGGGTCGAGTGGTCGTTTGCTTTCGGATTGTGGGTTAAGGATTGAATCGTAGCGGTCACATCGTTACCAATTCTGCTTTCACACCGAGCGTATCAAGCTCGTGCTGAATTTCATTTTTGTAGATGGGGTTCATCGCAATGACAATGTCGGGTTGATACGTCGTAAGAAAATCCGGCGTAACAATTTCCTGTCCCGTTCCCGCCATGAACGTTCCGCGTTTATATGGATTGATGTCAACGGCATACGGCATGATATCCGCCGTAACATTCAGCTTCGTCAGGAATGCAACTCCTTTTGAACCGGCGCCCCATATCGTCGCTTTCTTTCCTCCATCGACTATACGTTTCAGCAGATCACTCCAGACTTTCATTCGTTCGGGATATTGAGTGATGAAGTGTTGTACAAGTTCCCGCAGACTATCCATGTCGTTTTCCTCCGGCAGCAATCTCGAGGGCTGGCCGTTGGAAGGCTTCGCTTCGATAGTCAGATACTGATCGTTGTATTCAGTTGAAAGCCCGATAACATCAAAGCCGCTCTTGCGGAACAATCGGGCAAGCGAACCCTTACTGAAGTACGAGCAATGCTCGTAATAAATATCCCAGAACGCAAGGTCACGCAATACGTACGTGACGTTCGGGATCTGAAAGAAGATTGTCGCATCCATTTTCTCACCAATCGAACGCCGGACCATGCTCACGAATTCAAGAGTCGGATGGATATGTTCAAGTGTCATTTTGCAGGCGATGAAATCGCCTTTAAGGTGCGCATATTTTTCGGAATACATGTCCGCGATAAACTGCACGCGGTCCTTTGCCGTACTTTCAATCCGGTCTGGAACATACGCAGGGTCGACGCCGATGCCGCGGTTATTTCCCATCTCACACAGCATCAGCAGGAAATCTCCCTTGTCGCAGCCGATCTCTATTATATCCTTGCCGTGTAAATTGTAAGTATCGATAAGCCGCCGCGCCAGCGAATGGTGGAACGCATTAAACGTGGAGGAATACCCTTGCGTTGCCTCGTAGCGTGCCGAGTACTCATGCAGTGTCCCGTCGAACGCCGTGTTGCTGATGAATCCGCAAGCGTCGCAAAATCCTAACTCAATGCGGCCCCGAGGATAGGTCAGCGCCTCTTCACGGGTTGGCATCAGCAAGACGCTGTGAACGGGGACGTTTTCAGCGCGATAGAAAATCAGCATTCCTTTGCTGCCGCAGTTAGGGCAGAAAATATCGGGATTCGGGTGGGGCAATTTGGATTGTTCGTCTTGGTGGGAACTCATCAGCATTTCTTCTTCTTTTGTGATGGTGGAATGCAAAACAGGCTCGGGAAAAGATAACCAAATTGCTTTTTACTTAATAATTAGCCGAATGTCTTTCAGTTTACCTTTTCATGCGGCTGCGAGCGTCTATCTCATAAAAGTAGTTGAATATGTGTGTTAATTTTGTGAGAGTTCTCACCGGTTCAGGACGTAACATTTGCGTGTGCCGATGCTTTCACGTAGGTTTCCAAAACTAAATCAATATATCAAAAAGAACTTTTCTGTAAGACTGAAATCTGCTATATTGAACTCCCGCGTGATTGGTAATTTGTCGGCAAGTACATCATCTCTGTTTTGCCAAACATAACTAAATCGTAGACCGTGGAATAAATGATGAGAGAAAAAATTCCATTTGTGTTTTGGCATGTTCGTTTAGCGTTCAGGCTTTGTACAACTCTTGCTGTATTGCATTCCGTCCCGTCATTTTCACAACTGCTGCATCCCGCGACAATTCCTTTCTCCCAAAGTACGATCGATGCATCGAATCCCCGTAATCCCAATTGCAAAGCCGTTGGAGACATCGATGGCGATGGCTTTCTGGATGTTCTCGCATCAAGCAATATCTATACAGAAGGCCTCTTCTGGTACAAGTATCCGGCGTGGACGAAATTCAAAATTGGTACCGGTTCGTTTACCACCGACATGCAAACTGCAGATGTTGATGGCGATGGAGACCTGGATGTTATCATTCCCAAAAACGGATCGGCGGTAACATGGTATGAAAATCCGCGTCCTGCAGGAAACCCCGGTGTTGCCCAATGGACTGAGCATCTTATCGGTTTCGCGAGTGCGCACGATATCTCCACCGGCGACCTGGACAATGATGGCCGGCTTGATGTTGCAGTCCGTTTAAACGGAACGACAATCTTTTTCAGGAACTCAGATCAGTCATGGAGCGGGCTTGGTTTAAGCACGCCCGGCGGGGAAGGGATGGCGTTTGGCGATATTGATGGCGATGGTGATCTGGATATTGCTGTCGGCGGCACATGGCTTGAAAATCCGCTGCCCTCGGGAAATCCAAGAACCTCTGCATGGGTGCCGCGACTATTTGCCCCGGGATGGGTATCGAATACAGCTGTCCAGATTATTGACATCAACGGAGACGGAAGGAAAGACATTTTTCTTTCTCCATCTGAAAGCGCCAACGGAAAGATTTCCTGGTTTGAGTCTGCAACTCCCCGGACGGGTCCGTGGACCGAGCATGTTGTTGCAAGCGGCGTCTCGTATGTACACGAGTTCCATCTCGGTGATTTCGACAATGACGGAGATCTGGATGTTGCGTTTGCGGAAATGCATCAGTCGGCGCTGAAACGTGTCGGACTTTTTCTCAACAATGGCGGCGGACTTTCCTGGACTGAACAGGACATAGCAACAACCGGTTCGCATGATATTCGCATCGGCGATTTTGGAAATGACGGAGACATTGATATCATCGGCGCAAACTGGGACGACACGAATACACTTGGGGCACCACTTCTGTTTTGGGAGAACCGGTTGAACAATCCGCCCCTGTCACTCGATAGCTGGCAGCGAACAGTTGTGGACGCGTCGCGTCCATGGCAAAGCATGTTTATTGCCGCCGCTGATTTGGATCGCGACGGGAAGAAAGATATTATTACCGGCGCATGGTGGTACAGAAATCCCGGCACCGCGAGCGGCACGTGGGTTCGCAATACCATCGGCTCGCCACTTAACAACATGGCTTCGGTGTTCGACTTTGACAACGACGGGGCTGCAGATATTCTCGGAACGCAGGGAGTCGGGTCCAGTTCAAACTCTCAATTCGTCTGGGCGCGGAATAATGGAACCGGGGGTTTCACCATCCTCAATAATATTCAAAACGGCACCGGAGAATTTCTTCAGGGAGTAGAGACGCGGCGTTTTGCAAATATCGCGAGTGAAGCGTACAAAGTTGCACTCTCATGGCATGGTGGTGGTGCAGGTGTGCAGATGTTAACTGTTCCGGAGAATCCATCCTCGGGAACGTGGACAGTATCGCTGGCATCTTCAACAACACAGGGAGAACAACTAAGCGCAAAAGATATTGACAACGATGGTTATATCGATCTCATGCTCGGTACGAAATGGCTGAAGAATAACAGCAACTCCGGCTGGTCGCCTTACACACTTTCCAACACCGCCGGCCATCCTGATCGTAACCGGGTTGCCGATATTAGTCGGGACGGCAAGCCCGATGTTGTCGTTGGTTACGAGGCAATCAATGCTCTCGGCAGGCTTGCCTGGTATGAACAGCCGTCAATTCCAACCGGATTGTGGACTGAACATGTCATCTCGGATGTTGTCGTCGGGCCAATGAGCGTTGATCTTGCGGACATGGATAGAGACGGTGATCTGGATGTAATTGTTGGTGAGCATAACTACGCGACTCCTTCAACTGCGCGGCTGCTGATTTTTGAAAATGTCGATGGGTTTGGAAATTCATGGGTACTCCATACGGTCTACATGGGAGATGAACATCATGATGGCGCTCAGGTTGTCGATATCGATAACGATGGCGACCTCGATATCATTTCCATCGGCTGGCAGAACTACCAGACAATCTTATATGAAAACCAGGCGATTACGCCGGGCGGCAATATTGCCCCCGCAATTATTTCACATCCTTCGAACATAACTGTCAGTGAAGGGCAGACGGCGACATTCAGCGTCGCAGCCTCGGGAACACCTCCGTTAGCGTATCAGTGGCTCAAGAACAATGTCGATATCGCGGGAGCAACTTCCGCGACATACACAACTCCTGCGACCGTCGCATCGGACAACAACGCCGCATTCAAATGCAGAGTCACAAACAGTTACGGATCGGCAACAAGCAATCAGGCAATTCTGACCGTTGTGTCGACGGGGTACGCACCGAGGATTACTTCTCAACCGGTCAACACTACTGTTACGCTCGGGCAGTCGGTCACATTCGCCGTTACAGCATCAAGCGCACAGACTTTGTCGTATCAATGGCAGAAGAACGGGACAAATATTTCCAGAGGAACCCGGTCAACGTACACAATACCAATTGTTGCCGGGGCAGATAACGGAGCGGTGTTCCGCTGCAATGTGTCAAATTTTTTCGGCTCCACGTTGAGCAATAATGTAACCCTGACGGTCATTCCTCCCAACACATTTCGGGTATCTCGCGGTTTGCAGGTCATCTATACTTTTGAAGAAGGATCAGGGTCTGTCATAAATGATGTTTCGGGAAATGGCGCGCCCCTGAACCTCACCGTTGCCGACCCATCCAATGTCAGCTGGGGCCCGGGCTATCTGTCGGTGAACTCTCCGACAATTATTTCCACACCGGTTATGGCAACAAAGATTTACAACGCGTGCCGGTCGACTGATGAGATTACAATTGAAGGATGGATACGACCGGCGAACGTTACACAAAATGGTCCTGCCCGCATCGTAACGTTATCATCTGATGCGCTCAATCGTGACTTCACACTCGGCCAGGGAGTTGCAGGAGTAGCGTCGAATGTGTATGACCTGCGCCGAAGGACTTCCGTTACTTCTCCCAACGGGACACCGTCGTTGAGCAGTCCGGTGGGAAGTCTGACCGCCCAACTATGTCATGTTGTTGCAACTAGGACCGCCTCGGGGATAAACAAGATTTATATCAACGGCGTCGAGATTGCAACCGGGAGTGTGGAGGGGAGTTTTTCAAATTGGGAAAATTACAAACTTGCATTCGCCAACGAGCTGACGACGGATCGTCCCTGGCTTGGAGAATATCATCTCATTGCGATTTTTAACCGGGCACTTTCTTCCATTGAGATCAATCAAAATTATGTTGCCGGTCCGTTTGCGCAGTGGGGAATTTTTGGAAATCTGAAAGTGATGCTGCAGGGTCCGTTCGATGCGAGCGGCGACACCATGAGGGCGGCAATTCAAAATTTTCTCCCGCTTACACAACCTTTTAACACACCGCCATGGAATTATTCCGGGCAGGAAAGTGTAAATGCAATTCCCGCTGGAGTTGTCGATTGGGTACTGGTGGAATTGCGGACGGGCACTGCTCCCTCCACCAGAGTGTCATCGCGCGCTGGTTTTCTCAAAACTAACGGAATCATTGTAGATGTCGATGGAAGCCAATTGAAATTTCAGGGATCCCTTGATGGCAGCTACTACATTGTTGTCCGACATCGGAATCATTTGCCCGTTATGTCTGCCGGGTCTGTTACGTTGAGTCAATTGAGTGAGTTGTATGACTTCAGTTTAGGTTCTGAAATGGCATATGGATCCCAATCCATGGTCAAACTGAGTCCGACTATTTATGGCTTGTACGGAGGTGATGCGAATGCATCCGGTTCGATCACCTCTGAAGATGCTGATATCGTTCTTGGAAGTCTTAACCAGTTTGGTTGGAAAGCCGGGGACTTGAATTTGAGCAGCATCGTCAGCGCAAGCGACGTGGTGATTGTTTTTGAAAACCTGAACAGGGTAACACAGGTGCCTTGAGGCGGCACGAAGGTTCGTAGCAGTAGCCACTTATGTGATTTCTGTGCTTGCAAACTTGAAGCAAATTTTATATAATGTAGCAGATGCAAATGTGGTTTGGCATCTGAAACACCGCCCTCGGGGGCTTCTCATCTGATCTTGTGTCACTTCCTATTGTAGGAGATATTTTTGTGCGACGGAGATTGTATAACTGTGAAGTGTACTATTCATACCTATCTCCCCCTCTTTTCACAAAGTTTCACCGCACTATCTGCGAGTTTTCGAATTCCCCACTACAAAAAATTTATCAGTCATCATCCATCTCAAAGAAGGTAACTAAATGAATACTTTTCTTCGCATTGGATTCATTGTTGTACTCATGTCATTGAGCGTACAACTTTCATCTGCGCAGCTGGGAGGGCCATGGTGGAATTCGCAATGGCATTATCGGTTACCCGTTGCCGCCGGAGCTAACGGCTTTACGCGCACGAATAAAGTTGTGAACTTCCCGGTCAACTTTACAACTGTCCTCGCTACGCTCGGTTCATCCGGACCGTTCAATGATCAGTCTGTACGCGTCATAGAAGTGGACGGCAGCGGAATTGCGATCGACACAAGCACGATCTACCAGTTTGATCGTGATCTGGCGTACGATCCACTGACCAATGCAAGTGGCACCGTGGTTATTATGATGTCAGGAACAACAAACCCGGCTTCGACACGAAACTTCCATGTCTATTTTGACACGGTGGCACTGGGGTTCACTCCGCCAACATTCTCAGCGCAAGTGACATTAACAGACAACGTATTGTTCCAGGGTCAACTGAGCTATCAAGTCAACTACCAACTCGGTGTATTGTACTATCATAAAGTAGGAGCCGGTTTTGCCGGCATGCGCGATCTGAACGACGTTGAATGGATTGGATATCAACCATGCTGCCAAGCGGGAGGAGAATATCGCGGCATTCCAAATTTTGGCCCGGCGGGTCACCCGGGGTATACAAATGGCGCTAGTATCATCCTCAATCAAGGTCCCATCAAGGTGAGTATAATATCCCAAACAAGCACTCCGACCGCGTTCACATGGACTTGGGATTTCTATCCGACATTTGCAACAATGGCATTGACACAAGCCGGACAGAACTACTGGTTGTTGTACGAAGGAACTCCGAACGGTGCTGTCGATTTTGTTAACGGCTACGTAAAGAACTCTGCCGGACAAAACATCGGACAGATTTCCTCGTTTACTGGCGACCTTCCAAGTCCTGAATGGACCTACTTCGGCACGACGGGTCACCCCCGCTTCATGTATCTTGCACATCATGAGGACGACAATATTGTTGATCATTATCGACCCATCTCGGCTGGCGGCCTTATGACCATTTTTGGATTTGGACGCGATGGTTCTTCAACCACTCCACATATGACTGCAGTGCCTACTCATCTCACATTCGGTTTTGGTGAAGACACATCGCAGGCGATACAAATTATGGACAACGCTTTTCGTGATGTTCTCACAAGCATCGGAGATCCAAGCCCGCTGCCTGTGCAAATGGCGAGCTTCACGGCATCGGTGGTTAATGCAAACATTGTTCGTCTGGACTGGATGACAGCCTCTGAGATTAACAACTATGGTTTCGAAGTTCAGAAATCATTGAGCAACGAGAATAGTTATCAGACAATCCCGAACAGTTTTATTGCCGGACATGGAACTACCCTTGAGCCCCATTCGTATCGGTTCGATGATGTTATCGCAAGCAGCGGACTTTGGTATTATCGATTGAAGCAAATTGATTTGGATGGTTCGGTTCATTATTCCAATGGAATTACAGTCAACACTCTGACCGGAGTCAATGAAGCGAAGGTTCCGGGTACCTTTACATTATCACAGAACTACCCGAACCCGTTCAATCCATCGACCCAAATAGTATTTACTCTCCCGAATGTGTCGCCTGTACGCCTTGAGGTATTGACTCCTCTCGGCCAGGTCGTGAGGACTCTTGTCAATGAAACACGTTCGGCCGGTTCGTATACCGTTTCGTTTGCGAGTGAAGAGTTGGCAACCGGCACATATTTCTACCGGCTGACAACCAATCAAGGAACACTAGTCCGAAAGATGCTTTTGATTCGATAAATAACTTACAAGCCATTTAGTTCTTTGGAATACATAACACAAGTTTAATTAACCATATCCAACCACCCTGGAGAAACCCCCATGATTAATCTACGCCTCGGAGCAGCACTCGTTGCTCTTGGTTTTGCCATGCTCTTTTCACCTGAAGCCGCGAAGGCAACATTCCAAATCACCGTAGGAAGTGAAGTGTTCGGAGGTAATACGTATCCTACCGTGATTCTGGAAAACGACATATTCATTATAACCGTAAGAACGCAATCAGGTGGCACGAGTGGTGTCGAATCAGCGATCAAAAGTTGCATCCTGAAAGCCACAAATGTGAACGTAACGGGCGCTTATATGGATGCCTGTACGTTTCGCGGTACTCTTGTAAACGTAATCCCGCGGGATAACCCGGACGGTAGCAAAACAGCAACGTTGATTTATGGCGCGGCCGTCACCGAGTACACAATCTATCCTTCTCTGCCGCACATGAAAATTGATTACCTCGTTTACTATAGCAATGGCTGGGGGTTCAACGTTGTTGAGTTCTCGGGTACGGGAGGAGAATACCGTGTTCATGGTTCGGGCGGCTGGTTACGAACAATTCAGTCATCGCTTTTTCCGTGCGCATATTACAATGCGTACGAGCAAACCGTAGGCGGCTGCACATATGGTCCCGACCCTCTCGATGGCGGATCGTTGAATCACAACGGGTATTTTGTTTACGCGTATGGGCAGACTGGTCCCACTGGCAGCGGCTTTGGTAGGACTGCACCAATCTATCCACCGAATCCCATCCCGACAGGAGGATTTTGTATTATCAAGTTTTTTAGTTGGGGCGGATTCGAACCATATGGTGGAGCGTCAGGTGGAGAATGGAGTCGTCCGTTCAAACCATTCAGCAATTATATGTTCTTCTTCACGGATGGCGTTGACAATGGATTGGCATACGGTGAATCGCTTGTTACGCCGCTCGCGGTTCAGCTTGCCAGTCTGAACGCGACCATCGTCAATGCGCAGAACGTTCGTGTTGATTGGACCACGACCTCAGAAACTAACAACTACGGATTTGAGGTGCAGAAGTCACAGAACATGCTGAACGGGTATGCTACAATCCCGGGCTCATTCATTCCCGGTCACGGCACAACAATTACCCCGCATAGCTACACATATACCGACCTGACCACAACGTCGGGGACATGGTTTTACAGGCTGAAGCAAATTGATCTCAATGGGACGTTCCATTTCTCTGACGGTGTGCAGGCATTACAGCCCACGAGCGTAACACCGGGAGATGTTCCAAATGAGTTTGCTTTGAATCAGAATTATCCTAATCCGTTTAACCCATCGACGACCATTCGATATTCAACACCAAAAGAAACAAGCGTAAAGCTTGAGGTGTATAACATTGTCGGAGAGAAGGTGGCTACGCTTGTAGACCAGAAGCAAGCTGCCGGTTTGCATTCGGTTCAGTTTGAGGCGTCAAATCTGGGAAGCGGATTTTACGTTTACAAGCTAACGACGAACGAAGGATCGCTCTCGAAGAAAATGATGCTCGTGCGGTAATAGAAAAAATATTAACATTGCTTTTCCGACGGATGGAGTTTACGCTTCATCCGTTTTTGTTTTTGGTTAGATGTCGGAAGGTTGAGTCAGGGGCATTTAAGAGCCGCGGGATTGTTCCGCCGAATGGGTATGGCAGAGAGTAGCATTTAGCCCTCTTTCTTATGGCTTGCGGAAAAATACACGGGAGTAGTCCACCCATTCCAACTTCATGTTGAGTCCGCGGGATTGGACAAATTCGTCCACTGCTTTCCTGCAGCCGGGGAAGTAACCGTAATCATCCACGATCACATAGCCTCCGCTTACCACGCTGTCGTAGAGCTGTTCAAAGCAAACTTTCGTTGAAGCATACCAATCTCCATCCACGCGCAGCAAAGCAATCTGGCCTATTGCATTCTTCGTCGCGGGAAGCGTATCCTGAAACCAACCTTTTACAAAGTGAACACGTTCATCCTTCAATCTCAATTTCTTAAAGAAAATTTCCTTGACTTCCTCGAGCGGCGCAATGTTTGTTCCGACGGGAACGAGATTGCCGGTCATTCGCCCTGAGGCCAACGCTGCTGCGCTTTCGCCTTCATCCTCTTTTGTTGCTTCAGGCATGCCTGCGAAGGAATCGAAAAGCCATACATCTCTCGGAGTGTCGGAGTGTTGCACAATGGATGTCATAACAGCGGCGCATCCACCGAGGTACACGCCGCATTCTACAACGGCGCCGGGGATTTGCTCACGCTCGAGCCGATGCGTGAGCTTATAAACATTTGAAAGACTGGCATAATTTTGTTGGGCGAATGGAAGGACTTTCCAAAGAAGTTTCAGGCGGCGGAGATCGAGATAGTCGGCGAGTCCAACATATCCCCATGAGTCTTTAATACCGAACTTCAGAAACGTAAAAGCTTTTGTACGCCGAACATATCTACCAATGCTCATGGCGGCAGGGTTCCTTGTTTTTTAGCTATTGAAATTCTTGATGACAACCGATGTTAAGAGGCTCGAGCATAGATGTCCTGCAATTGTTTGGCAATGCGGTCCCACGAAAATCGCTCTTGCACTGCGAGGCGCCCAGCCTTGCTGAATGATGTGCTGAGCTGTGGATTCTTTAGAACCTTCAGAATCCCATCGCCCAACGCCTGAGCATCCGCCCGTTCGACGAGAATTCCCGTTTTCCCATCCTCAATGATTTCAGGAACGGCACCGCTCCGTGCTGCGACTACAGGAACACCCGACGCCATTGCCTCGATAACCGGAATGCCGAAAGGCTCATCCCACACGGAGGGGAACGCAAAAACAGCGGCGTGGTGATACAGTTCTGCAATTTCCCGTTGTGTAATTTCGCCTACGAACTTCACACGATTGCGTAGCTCCTCCGGCACGGTTTCATGAAGTTGTGCAATATAATCGCTCCGTTTCAGTTTGCCGCGATAAAACCGGCCGAGGGCGGCAACGTTCGGATCTTTTGTAAGAAGAACAATGAACTCAAACGCAGTCGGGCCGGGAGAACCGACAAGCATAAGTTCGGCGTCCGGTATACTCTCCGCGATCTGACTAAACGCTTCTATCAATACATGTACGCCTTTCTCAGGCGATAGTCTCCCGACAGAAAGTATGGTTCGCCGTTCTTTTTTTTCTTTTGACACAGGATTTGTTTCGCCTGCAAAGAAAGAGGTATCGATGCCGTTATACAGCGTAACGCAACGGTCTGCAAATTCCGGAAAACTCCCGCGTACAGCTCCGGTAATGTGCTCGCTTACTCCAATGACGATGTCAGTCTTTTTCAATCGCCGCCGGATCATTCCATGATTCAATTGACTGAGCCACTCGCAATGCATGTGAAGAACAATCTTGCTGTGCGGGTTGAACGCCCTGATGATTGGAATGAATTGGGAGAAATTATGCACGTGAACAATATCGCATCGCTCCCTCCATAGATCGATTGCGATTTTCAATCCATAAAGAAAAAAATAAATTGATCGGGAGAATAAAGGCCGATCCGATGTCGGTCGTTCGAGAAGTCTTACCAGAACCTTCAACGGACGAAGAAGGCGGTCCTCCATCTTGGCGGTAAAACGTTTGAAGCGGATTCCGTTATATGTTTCTTCAGCTGGTTGTCCCGCACTGTGCCGCGTGTATATAATAACTTCGTCTGAGGAAGAAAGTCTCTTCGCCAGTTCATACGTCAGAATGGACAGTGAACTTCGCCCCTCAAAGGGTAACCTGATTTCATCCCATGGCTGGCTGACGAACGCTATTTTCAATTTATCTCCGGAGACAAATAACTGTTTGCTCTCGTTACTCAAAAAATCTATAGAAAAGTCACGGCTAAGGCAAATCTTGTTTGCTGGCCTGCGAAGGCACTCGACGCCTTGTCGGAATCATGCTAAGCAACAATGTGAGTTCTTCCTTACGCAAGACTTTGAATGCAAGAAGAAGGGCAACATAACAGTCCGACAAGTGGGCAGATAAACCAGAGTCTGCCCAGCTGTTGTCCGAAGAATGAATATCAGCATTATCATTCCGTTCTTCGGAGTCCAGGCAGCAATGGAGATTTGTACCGAGGCTGAAGATGTTGCTGAGCACCTCACCGCAGGAGTAGAAGCTTTTTTGTCTCAACAAAATGTCCGGCCTGCAAACGGTAGAGATAGGTTCCGCTTGCCAAACCGGTTCCAAGGAGCGTTGCTTGGTAGCTTCCGGGAACAAGCTGTTCATTCACCAGCGTGACTACTTCTCTACCAAGCATATCGTACACTTTCAATGACACGTCGAGTGTATTTGGAATCCGGAATCCAATTTGTGTTTTTGGATTAAACGGATTGGGATAATTTTGAAAAAGTACGAATCCTTCCGGCCCTGCAGGGCCTTCCGTTGAAGACGTAACGCCACCAGCATCATTCCTCCACACATGCAGAAACTGATAACCATCGTAAGCGATACTGACAATGTCTTTGCGGCCGTCGCCGTTCAGGTCAACGGCGCGCGCACCGAGATGACTTTCTTTTCCCGTGTCAACAGTGTGCGGAATGAACGATGCGCCGTTGTTTACGTTCCGCCAGATGATGACTTTCATATTGCCGCGATGTTCGCCGGTAATGATATCCATCTGACCGTCGCCGTTCATGTCGGTAACATCAAGACTGTTGGTCGTTGCCTGCGTAACGATGGTTCGGCGTGTCCACGCTGATGCTGTGGGGTTGGGCGGAGCTTCGTACCAGTACGTGCTTGCGCCCGATGCTGAGCCGTTTTCTTCCGTGACTATAACATCCATTCGCCCGTCGCCGTTGATGTCGCCAATCTCCGTCCGGTCTTTGAAGTTCACCGTCGTCCCGATTTCGTAACGCGTCCAGTTGGCTGATCCGTTTCCGGGATTCTTCCACCACGCGACATTCACGCCGCT
>JBBRUI010000069.1:0-16118 GCA_038247945.1 Bacteroidota bacterium
CATGTCGAAAGGAGACATCCTTCTTCTTTACACAGAAGGAATTACTGAAGCTGCGAACGAAGACGCCGAAATGTTCGGTGAGCAACGCCTGATCCACATCCTGAAAGAGAATCGTCATCGCACGCCAAAGGAAATTTGTCAGCTGATTTTGGAAGCTGTACAGCTGCACAACCGGCTGGTGGAATACTCGGATGATAAAACGCTGGTGGTGATCAAGAGAGTGAAGTAAGAATTCGAGACATGACGAAAAAAGCCGCATTCGATACGATTGCGGCTTTCTCTTTGTGGTTCGATGTGAACCGCTCTTACTTAATGAGAAGCATCCGCTTTGAAAGAACTGTGCCCACGGCATTCAACCGATACACATACACCCCGCTTGCATTGTCCGAGGCGTTCCAAACTATGCTGTGCTCGCCTGCGTTCAATCGGTCGTTGACCAACGTTGCTACTTCCCTTCCCAACACATCAAACACTTTCAAACTCACGTGCGACGTTTTTGGAATCGAGTATTCGATGCGCGTCGTTGGGTTGAACGGGTTAGGATAGTTCTGATGCAAGGCAAACGATAAAGGCACGTCAGATGTTCTTGGCTCGACACTCACCGGTACTTGCCTGTACTTGAGCGTGAGATAATCATTTCTACCGCCCCCCGTAACGTAGATATTTCCTTGCTTATCGAGCTTCATATCGTATGGCTCATTATACCCGATTCCACTTTGAGGATAATCCGTGTGCCACAGTTCATTGCCATTGCTGTCATACTTCGCGACGCGCATGTCGCTCCACGAACCGCGTCGCTGATGCCCGCATACATAAACATATCCTGCTGTGTCTATGGCAAGATTCGGCAAAGGAATGGCAAAGGAATACTGAGCATACACCCGCGACCATTGGGCCGCTCCTTGAGCATTGAATTTTACAAGCATGTAGTTACTGCTGCCTGTCACGCCGGCGACATACACGTTACCTGACTTGTCCACAACAATCTCGTTTCCAACGTCGCCAATGGATGTCCTTCGATACCGGGTCGCCCATCTCGTCTCACCGGTTGGGCTGTACTTCAATAGAATAAGTTCAGGTAAACCGCTGCCGTCTTCGCTCTCACCTGTGATATAGACATTCCCCGTGTCATCGGATGTTATTCCATAACCTGCGTCGTAATATGTTGGTCCATGATAGTAACGCAGCCACGCGGTATCTCCCGAGGAGGTGTATTTTGCAGTGCCAACGATATAATCAGTTCTCCCGGTGATGGTGTCGAGACTATTCGCCAACCTTCCGGTAGTTATGACATTACCTTGCTTGTCGAGATGTTGTGCATACAGCATATCATTTTCGTTGGCAGGACCATTGAGATACCGACGCCATTGTTCGCTCCCACCAAGGTCAAACTTTAATGTTGCCCAATCGTTAGACCTCCCCCCTCCAGAAGTAAAAACACCGTTGCGGCCAACACCAATAAAGCGCGCGTCCGTAATTGCCCCTACCACTCTTTTGATCCAAAGTGTGTCGCCAATTGGGCTATACTTTATTGTTGCTCCGCCGGCAACATACACATTGCCAGCAGTATCAACAGCAAGATTGTACCCAATCATATCAGCACTTTGAACCTCGTTGAACCGACTTGCCCAAAGCTGGACGCCGGATGAACTATATTTTAATGTTGTGATGTCACGATATCTTTGAGGGTTCTCACTTCCTCCCGTGATGATGACATTACCGATGCCATCCAATGCTATAGCGAGGGCAACATCACGGTTATTACCCGTCCCATTGTATTTTCGTGCCCACTCCAAAGTTACCTGAGCGTGAAAGACTTCCACAACGATCAGGACCATACCAAGGAGGGGCAGTGCCCTTCTTCGCATGGCGTTACTCGAGTTTCAATTTTAAGAATTTCGCGATGGATGGAATTCTGTTTGTGCCTGTTGTGCTCGCTGACTTTGGTCGTAACACAAACAACATGTAATAACCCGGTGGAGCAATATCAGGTTTTTCCGGTGCCGTAATCTCGTAGTGATAGACGCTATTGATCGGCCCGATCTGCGTTGCGGTAAGCAGTACTGCGCGCTGATTCTGGTCAAACGCATGCGTCGTCGCTCCGAGGCTAATCAGTATCGCCATATCAATAGGAACGTCCGTTTGTATGGTGAACGGCCGATCATAATCAATCTCGCTAGTGCTAATTGCAATGATTTGGGGTCTCTGAACAGTGTTGCCCGGCCCGTCGAACAAATATCCCGGCTTGTAGATCTCGATATAGTCGCTCGATTGGTCCGATAACGTATCGCCGCCGCCAACCCAAACCGTTGCATCAGGCAAGAGAATTGCGGTCGAATGGTACATGCGCGTGTAACTCGTCGGCGGAAGAAGTTTCATACTTCCCAGACCGCCGTTCGCCTCCGGGTCAAAAAGTTCAGCGCTTGTAACAGCTCCTTCCCGCAGGTAGATTTGATTGCCGCCAGTGATAAAAACCTTGCCATCCGGGAGAATCACGGCATTCGCATGGTTTCGTGCAAACGCCAGTGACGGCGCCGGAACCCACTCGGGTTTCTCATCACCAAGATTGATAAGTTCTGCTGTATTGTTTGCTACTTGCGTGCCGAATGCTGCATCATACTTCTTTCCTCCAAAAATGAATACCTTTGCATCATTGTTTGGACTTGGTTTGATGGGTAACAGAACTGAACAGCCATCGTCGCGGATTATATTGCTTTCACCAGCAATCGTCTTCCAATAGTATTGCCCATTAGGAACCCCATCGAAGTATGGATCAAATACATAGGATTGTCTCAGGCCAGAGGTGGCAATCGGCATAGGATAAAAGACCTTACCTTGTAACTCCCCCCTGGGAACAACGTGCGCTGCAGGATAAAGCGTATGGAAGGGCATCTGTGCTTCCGGATGTGTACGCTGAATCCAATCTTGCGTGTCGGGATTCCAGATTTCTGGAAGACGATTCAGAGTAGGTTGAACTGTGAAACCTGACATAACAAGCAGCCAGCCGTTTGAAAGTAGCGTAACGGTCGGGTACCATCTGCCATCTTGCATTGGAATTGGAGTAGGTGAGGGATAACCGAGATAACTCCATTTCGAGTTTTCGTCAACAATCTTCGGGTCGAAAATGTAAGCATACTTTAATCCTTTGAACGGGTAGGCCACCAGACCGAGGTTCCCTCCCGCAGCAAATAATCTACCATCGTGCATGAATGCGTGGCCGCCACAAAACAATCTCGGCAGTTCACCAGTTGGCGGCGTGCCCCAGCCCGGAATGGTCTGGGCAGTAATCTGAGTGGCACTTTCAGAAGGAGGATGCCACATCCGTGTTGTAATGTATGTTTCTACAGGCGGCTCTCCACCTCGATAATACAGAACCTTCCAAGTATCATCGTTCGGGTTGTAGGCAAGACAAGCATGAACTGCGGTTCGCTGTGAGTTGAGCGCCCCGTTATCGGGATTGTTTCCGATACGAACTGTTTCCCATCTTCCATCAAGCAGGCTTGCCATGGCAACCTCCTCTAAGTTTTTGTTTATGGGGTGAGTTGTAAAAATCATCCTCCCTCTGCACTAATCACATCCTATACTTGCTTCTTGTGGTAGTCGAAGAAGAGTTGCGGCAGGTGCAGTAACACCACGAGAAGAACCGTGATCCGAAGTGAGTTCATCCGCTCGCTGACATTATTTTGTAATCACCCCCGCCAGAAAACGGCGGGACTGTTGGCGCGTTTGTAATTTTTAGGTTGAGCCAACCGTATCTTCACTTGGTAATAACCATCTTCCTCGTTTCAACAAAGCCGGGGGCCTGGATTCTATAAAAATAAATTCCCGTCGGCAATTGCTCTTTGTTAAAAGTCAATTCGTACGTCCCCGCGCTCTGCGTCCCTTCAAAAATCAAGGCTATTTCTTGTCCCAGCAGGTTGAACACAGCAAGCCGCACGTAACCGCCTTTGGGAATTGTGTAGAGAATGTTGGTGGATGGATTGAACGGGTTAGGGAAGTTCTGTTCCAGAACGGCCTTCGTATCTTTTTGCTTTTGCTTCGAGTCCTGAACCGACGTGATGTAAGAGACCCTGAACCTCCGGATCTGGGAGCTGAACGTCGTCACCTGATTGTCCGTCGCGAGTACGCGCCAGAAATAGTCACGGGAAACCCGGGCAAGTTGAACACGCAGAGAGAGATTCGTTCCTGCGGATGTATCACGAACCGCAGGACTGTTAAATGTATTCACCGTATCAAGCTGAACAGTATAACGGACAGTATCAAGGTCAGGGTCGAATGACTGAGTCCATGTGCAAAACACAGCAGGGTTGCCGCTCGTAAAGGTAAACGTGCTGTCGTTCGGCGGGGACGTTAAGTTAAAAGCCGCCGGCGGATCGTTGACGTTGGTTACAGAGACGGAGATGTTTTGGTTTACAAATCCCGCTCCGTTTTCCGCCCGCAACACAACAGTATGTGTTCCCTGAAGAGCCTGATCGTTCGTTGGCGTCCACCGGATTGTCCATGTTGTTGTGTCGACTACCATTCCTACAGGTCCGCTCACGATTGAAAGCGAGGGGAGAGTTCCGGTGAACGTGGGGGTGTATGTGTACTGAACACCCTGTGTTGCAGTTGAAGGCGCGGTTGATGTGAATGAGGGAGCAAGAGGACGCAAACGCAAGAGCCTGTTCGCTGAATACGGACCGTTCGTGAGATAAATATTTCCGTCAGGCCCGACTTCAACATCGGCAAAGCCGGTTCCATATGTGAAGAACGAAGCAAACGAACCCGGCACAATTGTATCGCCGCTTGCACTGAGTGTGAGAGTCCATAACGTTGCGTTACTGTTGCCGGTGAACAGAATCTTTCCGCGCAGCCGCGGAAAAGCATTTGCACGATAAACTGCAATACCTGTCAGGGCGGGTAATGGTGAGTTCGGGAAATAGTAGAGCGGACGGACATATGCAGGGTTGTTGCTGTACGTACAATTTCCTTCTACTGGCCATCCCATGTTCGCGCCGCGGGGAACGTAATTTATCTCATCGTCACACGATGGCCCGTTTTCGGAGCAATACATTTTTCCGGTCACTGCATCCCACGTAAAATCAAAGCTGTTGCGGTGACCGATCGACCAGAAAGGTTTTACAGGATTAGGATTGTCTGAAGGAATGGAACCGTTCGGATTCAGGCGAAGGATTTTCCCGAGAAGATTTGTTGCAGAAGAATCCTGGGCGTTGGAGGAAGTCGCGTTTTCGCCGATGCTACTGTACAATTTTCCGTCGGGGCCGAAATGGACATTCCCTCCATTATGATTCGTCGCAGTGTTGAGGCGCGGCGCTACGACAATCAGGCGGGGGTCAACACCGAAGCCGCTCGAATCCCGAATTCTGGAAACGACATTTGCCCGATCTCCGCTACGTGTGTACTGAACGTACACAAAGGGTGAGTCCGGATACTGCGGGTGGAGTGCAACTCCAAGCAGACCTTGTTCTCCGCCATTCGTAATACTTACGCTTGTAAAAGGCGCCGTACGCACCGCGCCATTTTCGAAAATCTTGACGAGCCCTGAATTTTTCTCGGTGAAGAAAAACTTTACCGCTGATCCGGGGACGAATGCCATGGCAACGGGGAAGGCAACATTCGGACTCTGCCCGAGTGTGTCGAGTCTGTATTGTTGTGCGAGGGAAATTTGAGTTGACAGTAGGATGCCGAGCCCCACCAGAGTGGACCGTACCAACTTCTTCATAGTCATCCTGTAGTTGTATCAATTGATCGATATACGAACAAGCCTAAAATAATTGTTGAAAAATCAACGCAACAGCAAAAGCTTTCTTGTTTCAATGTAATAACGCTGAAGCGAAGGCGCAATACCCGTGACGGTTAATCTGTAAAAATATGCTCCCGATGACATTCCTTTGGCTTCGAACAATTCCTTGCGCTCCCCTGTTCCTTGAACGCCGTCAACAAGAGTAATCACGCGCTGCCCTGTAAGGCTGTATACTGTCAGATTTATATGCGTTTCCAAAGGGAGAAGGTATGAAATCGTGGTCATCTCATTAAACGGATTGGGGTAATTGGGAAGAAGTGAAAAGCCAGAAGCCTGAGGAAGAATGCCAAGTTCAGATTTGTGTCGAAAGCGACCCGCCATATTCTGCAATTGGGAACACACAGGCTGATCATCCGGGCAGCGGAATCCAAATCCTTCGTTGTCGGTTCGATTGCCTTCGAGCAATTGCCACACAAGCAACCCGGCTGCACCATCCAGCAATGCGGTGTTAGACCAACTTTCGTATACCGCGGATTTCTGCTCACGCACACCAAACTCGCCGAGAATAAGTGGCTTCCTCATCGAACGGGCTGCCCGGATATGATCACGAATCCATGCGTTGCCCGCGTTATTTGAAATATTCCACCCTTCCGGATACAGATGACAGCCGGAAAAATCAATAGTCTCAACGGATGAATTCAAGGAGAAGCTCACTCCCTCACTGCCATCGAACAACCATTGTTGGTTGTTGTACGAAGCATGAGAATACCAACCGGAGAATGTATCGAATCCTTCTTCGCCTGTGCCCACAAGGTGGTTCGCATCTATCGACTTGATGAACGAAGACATCTCCCTCACCCAATCGTACACCAAGCGTCCCGATCGTTCGGACGAACGTGGCTCGTTGGCAAGCTCCCATCCGAAGATGAAAGGCTCATCTTTATACCGCGTGCCCGTAATCGTATTAACGCGATTGAGAATGGTTGAAATGTAATTTTTATACCAGCCCTTGATAATCGCATCCGAGTAAAAATCATCATGCGCGAATCGGGATGTAACGGCATATTGATACGACCGATTACCCGCACCGTTGATTGTCCGTTGCATGTCTTTGATAGAGAAACGAGGCGAGACGATTTCATCTCCTGTCTGCGATCTCCAGCGGACGTATTGATTCATTCCGCCGTAATCATCCCAACTATTCACAAAAGGAATCAATAGTCGTACGCCGTGCAATCTTGCCTGATAGATAATATAATCCAGCGCACGCAGCGCATGCTCATTAAACACGCCCGGACGATATTGCACGACCGCCGGGTTTGTACTATCCGGCGAATCGAAGAAGCCCCAGAGCCGGACAACGCTGAAGCGCAAAGCACCTGCCGTTTCGAAAAGAGCCTTGACCGTCGAAGTATCGCCGCGTGCAGATTGTTCCAACAAGTAGTACGCGTTCGCTCCTAAAAAATAAAAAGGTTTGCCTGCAAGTTTCAGTGTGTCTGCGGAACGAGTTACAAAATGAGGTTGCGACCAACAGGTCGTCAACGACAACCAAAGCAGAGCAACAAAATAATAATCCCGCCAGACCCGAGGAGAGAAAGGCGGGATTTGTAATGCTGACTTCATGAGATTACTTTTTATAGAGATACGCCACGTCAAAAAGTTTTGCCGAAGTCCCGTCATGGAGAGCGAACTTCGGTCCGTTGTAGATTGCAGCCGCACCGTATTCGCCTTTCTTATTGATGGCATAAAAATTCACGTTGAAGTTTGGTTTACCGTCATCTCTTTTCAGGCGGCGCATCTTGTTATGATCCACGATGCGTTTGCATACATCGAGGCACGCCTGCTCGGGCGACTTTCCCTGCCGCATGAATTCAACAACCATAACACTGCTGCAATTGATAAGGTTTGCTTCTCCGCGCCCCGTCGATCCGGCTGAACCAACCTCGTTGTCGCAATACAATCCTGCCCCAATAATCGGAGAATCTCCGACACGCCCGGGAATCTTGAACGCCAATCCGCTGGTCGTGGTGACGCACGAAATATTTCCCTTCAAATCAATTGCGCTGCAATGGATTGTTCCCGTGTTGCGGAAGTACGGCTCGAACAGTCCGCCGATGTTTTTATCTTCAGAAGTATGAGCCGGCAGCCAATCATCCTCGGTCGAAAGGTTCTCTTTCCATTTCAGCCACTCTTCACGAGCGCGGTCCGTTAAGAGATTCTCTTCCGCAAATCCATGTGCCTTTGCAAACCGCAACGCTCCCTCACCGACAATCAACACATGATCGCTTCGCTCCATAACTACTTTGGCAACTTTCGAAGGATTCTTGATATTGCGGATAGAAGCAACCGCGCCTGCACGATGGGTGGGTCCGTGCATTACTGCGGCATCCAGTTCTACAACACCCTCTTCGTTAGGCAACCCGCCGTAGCCTACACTGGTATCATTCGGATCGTCCTCAACAATGTTGACGCCCGCAACCACTGCGTCCAGCGCGTCAGAGCCGGAACGAATCATCTCGATTGCCTTGCTTACCGCGGGCATTCCGTTGCCGCTGGAAATCGCAATGATCTTTAACGCTGATTGGGATTGACTTGTTAAAGGAGAGGGAATTGCGGAAGAAGCCATTGCTCCAATACCAACAGCCGAAGCGCGCTTCAGAAACTCCCGTCTTGTGGTGGACATTTTTTCCTCAAGGTGTGTCTGAGGAAGTTAGAGAGAACTGCTGAGAGAAGCAAAAAGAAAATCAGGTTAGCTACTCGTCCCTGCCGCTCGTGCTTCCGGGTTTCGGAGGCAACGGTGTTGTTGCGGGGATTGGCGGTACCGGCACTGCACCGTCGTCCGGATAAAGTGTAATGCCCCAATATTCCGGATCCTCCGGTGGATCCTGATTCCAATCGCCATACGCATGCGAGTCATCGGTTTCAAAAGAAAGCGTATAGTCGCCCTTGTCCAGAATGATGGCTGTATTCACCATCCGGTTTTTTCTGGCGCCGCCGGCATGCACCGTCATGGAATATGTCATCTCCCACACGGTTGCTCCGGTTTTGTTATCTGTAATCCAACCGTAGTCCGCCATCTCACGGTTCATGCCTTCACCGAGGGCGTACACACGAACCTTTGTTGTCTTGGCGAGCTTGAACTTCTGCTCTTTCTTCTGGCTATCGCCAACACGAGTGAGTTGAGCTATTACATTCTTGTCCCGCTGATCGACATACTTGTCAACGACAGACTTGTCGAATTTTTCACCCACGCCATAGATTGTTACTCCATAATGTTCCGGATCGAAAGGCGGATCGGAATTCCAGTCGTTGTACGCGTGTGAATCATCAGTGTTGTATTGAACAAAATAACTTCCCTTCGAAAGCGTAATGATCTCGTCGACAAACCGATTTTTTGATGCGCCGCCTGCGTGGTAGCTGTTATCCGCATTCATCGTCCACACCTTGCTGCGTGTCTTCGCATCGAGGATCATTGCATAGTCCGCCATGACCCTGCGGGAGTTGCTTTGCTCGCCGAGCGCATACACGCGTACCTTCGCGTCTTCCTTCAGCGTGAAACCCTGAGTCCGGCTTTCATCGTTGCCGACTTTTACCAGACTGAAAACAACTTCTCCCTCATCCTTGGTCGGGGAAAACTTAAAATTGGCTTTTGACTTTTCATTATCTAATGTTATCGTGATGCCGTAGTTTAGCGGATCGCTCGGAGGGGCGCAATTCCAGTCCAGATTGGAATGGCTGTTATCCGTAACATAATAGAGCGAGTAATCTCCTTTCGGAAGAGAAATTTGTTCGTCGAACCTGGCATTCTTTGAAGCCCCGCCTGCGGAAACACAGTTGCGCCAATTCATCTCCCACACACGCGTCCGATCAGCGAGGTTTACGATCCAGCCATAGTCCGCGAGATCAGCGGAGTTGCGATATCCTTCTCCAAGTGCATAAATCCGAACCTTCATTGATTCAATCAACGTAAAGTTCTTTCTGATATATTCGTTCTCGCCAAGCTTCGTCGCCTTGAAAACGAGGTTCGGGATTTGCTTCGGAGGTGAAAATGTTTTGAGTCCGGAAATCTTCGAGTCATCAACAAGAATGTCGATCCCCCACTTTTGAGAGCGCTTATCCCATGCTTTGCGCACATCCTCCCCGAACCACTCATCAAACCATCCATTGAACCACCCCTTCAGCTTATTCTTGTCCTGACGGACGCCGGCGTTGAACAATCCTTCTTCCCGATGATCGATGTTGACACTGATGTTTTTGAATGTGGAAACAAATGTGAAGGTGTTTGCCGCAAAATAAATTTCAAAACTGCCGCGTGGCAGCGTAACCTCGCCGTCGAACGTCCTGTCGTCGCGGGATTTTGATGTGTTGTCCCGATCCATCTCCCATACAACTTCCCGCGTATCGGCGTTGATGATCCAGCCATACGCGTACATGTCATGTTTGTTATCATCACGCGAATCTACGTTATCGCAATGGCTGCCGCCGGCGCCACCTGCGCGGATGTGAAAAATCGTGCTCTGAAGAACTTCAATGCCTGCGAATTTCATCTCCACTTTGCTCATGTCGCGCAACGATACAATGGCTTTCTCGGCGGAAAATGCACTCACGCCAATCAAGAAAAAAGCGGCTACGCTTAGCTTGTTCATCATCATTAACCTGCTAATAATTCTCCCTCTGATACGCCAATACGTTTTAATTTGTTACAGTCTTTGGATTTACGGATGAATTTTCTTTATTAAAGAACTCCATTAGGTGTACTGCCTAATTCTATTTCACGCTGCCAGAGGCGAATGAGCGTCCGACCATTATTGCCAGAAGAGGTTTTCTTATGCATGTCTTCAAAGACAAAGTCGCACTCGTAACCGGTAGTACCGGCGAGGGAATGGGCCGAAGCATTGCGTTCACTTTAGCCCGTGAAGGAGCCAAGGTCGCTGTCAATTACGGCACCGGCCATCCGAACAATTCCCACGCTGCGGAGAAAGTGCTGGAGGAAATCCGTTCACTCGGCGGTAAGGGATACGCCTTCAAAGCCGATACACGCGAAGAAGATGAAGTCCAGACGATGATTGAAGGGATTATTACTCTTTATGGAAAAATTGATTTTCTGATTTGCAACGCGGGCGGAGACTACGCGCAGAAGGACATTACCGAAATAGAATACGAGCATTGGCGATCTGTGATGAAGGCGGAAGTGGACGGGCTATTCTACTGCATCAAGCATACGCTCCCGCATATGCGGAGCGAACATTTCGGGCGTATCGTAGCGATTAGCAGGGCAGGAACAGAACATCCGAGCGGCCCCCCTTTCGATTACTCAATCGGCAAGGCTGCACGTAACACGCTTATCAAATCCCTGGCTGCCAATGAAATTCAGAACGGTGTTACCTGCAACATCATTGCCCCGGGACCTACCCCGCACATTACTCTCCGGCAAGCAGTTGAATCCGCCAAACATTCTTCGAGTTGGAAGCGGCGCACCAATGCGCAGCCGCAGGATGTCGGCGAGGTTGTCCGGTTTCTTTGTTCCGAGGAAGCAGCATTCGTTACCGGAAGCGTGATTGAAATCGCCGGCAACATTGAACCAACCTGATTGCAATTCAGAATACAACTCAGTATACTTTCGAAGAAATTAGAATCAGCACACTGATACATTATGCGCGAATATCTTGATCTCGTAGAACGCGTTCTCACGAACGGCGTCTACAAACAAAACAGAACCGGCGTCGATACCATCTCTTGCTTTGCAGAACAGTACAAAGTCGACTTGAGCGCAGGCTATCCGCTTCTCACGACAAAAAAAGTGAACTTCAAGTCGATGCTGCACGAAGTCTTGTGGTATTTGTCAGGCGATGACCATATCCGGAATTTGCGTCAGCACACAAAAATTTGGGACGCGTGGGCTGATGAGAACGGAAATCTGGAGACCGCCTACGGACGGTATTGGAGGAGATTCCCCAGTGCGCAGATTAATCCTGAGACCGGTAAATACGAAGTTGTAGAAATAGATCAGATCGGAAAAATCATTCAGCTTCTTAAAACAGATCCCAACTCGCGGCGGATGGTTGTCTCTGCGTGGGAGCCGGGTAATGCGCTGAACAGCAAGTTGCCGCCGTGTCATTACACGTTTGCATTCAATGTGCAGGAAAAGAGACTGAACTGTCATCTCACCCAAAGATCGGGAGATATTGCGCTCGGCATTCCGTTCAACCTTGCCGCGTATTCCCTGCTCACCCGGATTCTTGCCCAAGAATGCGGCTTCGATCCCGGGTTTTTCAGCCATACCATCGTCGACGCGCATATTTATATTAATCATATTGAGGGGTTGAAAGAACAACTGAAGCGTATCCCAAAGCCCTTGCCCCAACTTGAAATTGCCCGCAAGCCCATTGATGAACTTCAGTTCGATGATTTCAGTCTAATCGGGTACGACTATTATGAGCCGATCAGATTTGAAGTCGCAGTATAAATTGAATATCCCCTTCGAAACCGTCCGGAGTAACGAACCAAAACTGTGAAGCTCGCTATCATCGCCGCCATAGGCAAGAACCGCGCGATCGGCAAGGATGGAAAACTGCCGTGGCATATTTCCGAAGACCTCAAGCGCTTCAAACGCCTCACGACCGGACATACAGTGCTTATGGGACGAAAGACGTTCGAATCGATTACAAGTTCCCTCCCCAACCGTCGCAGAGTTGTTATCAGTTCCAAACCCATTCCCGGCATTGAAACATTTTCGTCTGTCCACAAAGCGTTGGCCTCTCTCGCCGACCAGGAAAAAGTCTTTGTCATCGGCGGCGGTCAAGTTTACATGGAAACCCTCGACCACGCAGACGAATTATTCCTGACGCTGGTTGATCAAGGAGCGGATGGCGATACATTTTTCCCTCCCTATGAACATCTCCTTGACAGCAAGTTCCGGTTGACTGCAGAAGAGAATCATGAGGGGTATCGGTTTGTCGATTATCAACGGATTGCGTAACGGTTTTTATGGACGATGGGACGGGGAAAATCAAAGGTTTAGTGTTGACATAGGCTCAGCGTTTTCTATATTAGTTAGAAGTGGTGAACAAACAATAAGAGGACGGTCCGCTATGCAGGAACAAATGGAAGATGAAAAGCCAAAATACGGAGCCAGGGTGTACGGAATGCGGGGAAGGTTACTTGTAAAACAAACTGTACTCCGCGGCGTTCCACCGGAGTATGTGATTGATGAGCAGAAAGAACGCCATGTCTCTGAGAACGATGATTCTGCAATTGCACGGGCGATTCGAGATGCTGTTGCGGGGAATCTCGACCCACAAGAAAAACAAACCCTGCAGAATCTCCTCGCTGAGATAACAGAAGAAAATTTGCATAATGAAGTGGGAACGGGTAATGCATCTGGTCGCGAGAATTGGTGATGGCTTATGTTCCTGAACGCGGCGATGCTGTGTGGCTCGATCTCAATCCGCAAGCGGGGCATGAGCAAGCTGGCAGGCGACCCGCAATAGTACTTTCTCCGATTTCTTACAACAAAAAAACCGGCTTGCCAGTTTTCTGCCCGATAACAACTCATACCAAGGGCTATCCGTTTGAAGTTGCTCTTCCCAATCAACTGAAGGTGACTGGAGTTGTGTTGTCGGATCAAGTCAAATGTCTCGATTGGAAAGCGCGGCGCGCAGAATTGATAACGAGTCTCCCATCATCGGTTACGGAAGAAGTCTTGAGAAAACTGAGACTACTTCTCTAACTCCCTTCCGTTGCCTTCGATATTCGATTTGACTACATTGGGTCAGTTTATTCCACAAAAATCGAATGCCCGTTCTCACCGTCGACAACATATCCTTCAGCTACCGCAGTCAAGTTCCAACACTGCACGACGTTTCCTTTCAGGTACAAAACAAAGAATTTCTCAGTCTGGTAGGCCCGAACGGTTCGGGGAAGACAACATTGTTACGTCTTCTGGATCGAATTTACGTTCCTCACAAGGGATCCATCCATCTTGCGGACAAAAATATAAACGTTTATTCACGGTCCGACCTGGCAAAGCGTATTGCATTCGTGCCCCAGGATGCATCCGTACTGTTTCCATTCAGCGTTCTGGAGATTGTGTTGATGGGCCGGTCGCCGCATAGTCGCGGAACGATGTTTGAAAGCGGGCACGATCGGGAAATAGCAATGGAGATGTTGAACATAACGGACACCGCACATCTTGCGAATCAGCAAATTACAACTCTCTCCGGGGGAGAACGCCAGCGCGTCTTTATTGCCCGTGCACTTGCCCAGCAACCCGAAATTCTTTTGTTGGATGAACCAAACGCACATCTGGACATTGCCCACCAGATCAGAATTTTCAACATCATCAAGAAACTAAATGTGCAGACCGGGTTGACCGTAATTTCGGTTTCGCATGATTTGAATCTTGCTGCGGCGTATAGCGATCGGATCGGAATGCTTGTCTGTGGTTCACTTTCCGCGATCGGATCACCGGATACTGTGCTTACAAAAGAAAATATCGAAAATGTTTTTCGGGCAGATGTCCTGGTCGACCGGCATCCGACAATTAACTCCCCCCGTGTAACACTTCTAACATCCAACTAGCCATGGCAATTTTTGAAAACTTGCAGAAGCGGGATCACGAACAGGTAATCTTCTGTTCCGATAAGCCGTCCGGACTGCGCGCAATTATCGCCATTCATAACACCTCGCTTGGTCCCGCGCTCGGCGGTACCCGCATGTGGACATACTCAACGGACGAGGATGCTCTGAACGATGTGCTGCGTCTTTCACGCGGCATGACGTATAAAGCCGCGGTTGCGGGACTCAACCTTGGCGGCGGGAAGGCCGTAATCATCGGCGACCCGAACAAGGAAAAAACGGAAGCGATGTTCCGTGCATTCGGCCGGTTCGTGGAAGGCTTGGCGGGACGCTACATTACAGCGGAGGATGTCGGGACTGACGTGCGGGACATGGAATACGTTCGCATGGAAACGAAGTACGTCACCGGCATCGACCGTGCACTCGGCGGCAGCGGCGATCCTTCACCCGTGACAGCGTTCGGGGTGTATATGGGGATGAAAGCCAGCATGAAAGAACTGACTGGCAACGATTCTCTCACGAACAAAAAAGTGGCGGTGCAAGGCGCCGGCCACGTCGCACAGTATGTCTGCGACCATCTTGTAAAAGAAGGAGCGAAGATTTTTCTCAGTGATATTTTCCCGGAAAAGGTGAAGCGCGTTGCCGATAAAGTGAAAGCTGAAGTCATAGCACCTGAAACAATCTATGAAGTTGAGACAGATATTTTTTGTCCCTGCGCTTTGGGTGCAATTGTCAACGATGAAACGATTCCAAAATTCAGATGCAAGATCATCGCAGGTGGAGCGAACAACCAACTTTCCGACGAACAGAAGCACGGACATATGTTGATTGAAAAAGGAATCCTCTATGCGCCGGACTATGCAATCAATGCAGGCGGCCTGATTAACGTCTCCAACGAGCTGGAAGGCTATTCCCAGGAGCGGGCTTTAAAACATGCGGAGGGGATTTATGACACAATGCTGAAGATATATGCTATTTCAAAGAAAGAAAACATTCCAACATACGAAGCTTCAAACCGTTTGGCTGAACAGCGCATTGGTTCCATCAGCCGGATGAAAATGATTTACGCCGGCAAATCCCAGTTTGTAGGACGACTCGGCGAAAACGATTTCGGAAAACGATAACCGATGGAAAAGAAAAACGTCCGCCGACGCATCGTCCGCGAAAAGGTTGTCCAGGCGTTATATGCGCATGAGATTTCCAAAGACCCTGCCGATCATGTCATCAAATACAATCTCGCCGGCCTGGAAAACAACAAGGATGCGTATGCGTTTGCCAAAGAGCTTGTCCGCGCAACAATCGACAAGGCACCAGAAGTCGATGAGATAATAAAAACCAAAGTAGCCAACTGGGATTTCAATCGGATTGCTATCCTTGACAGGCTGATTCTTCGGATGGCCATTTGCGAACTGCTCTACTTCACCGACATCCCTTCCAAAGTAACCATGAACGAAGCCATTGAACTTGCGAAGCTGTTCAGCACCGAAAAAAGCGGACAGTTTATAAATGGCGTTCTCGATGCCGTTGTCGAGGATTTAAAAAAAACCGGCGAACACGGCAAAACCGGACGAGGCCTGTACGAAGGTACCGGGCCGCGGGTTATCAAATCTCCACGCGCAAAAACCTCGTAGCGTCAACATGTTTTCCTCCTCCCGCGCCAGGATTTTTATCTGGACTCTCTTCGATTTTGCAAACACTTCCTTCTCCGTTCTTATCGTTGCGGTCGGTTATTCATTGTACTTCAAACAAGTTGTCGCTGGCGGTGCGGGCAAAGGAGATTTTTATTGGGGACTCGCCG
>JBBRUI010000070.1:0-16053 GCA_038247945.1 Bacteroidota bacterium
TTCAGCGCGAAACTCTACCACGAGTTTGTTCGCGTCTCACGTATGCTGGCTCGTAATCCCCGCATCGGCAGAAGAGTAAAAGACCGTGAGGAAAGAATGTTTGTTGTCGGAGATTATTTGATGTTTTACAGAATTGAAGCTGACTATCTCTTGATTTCACGATTGTGGGACAGCAGAAGAGATCCCGAAGATTTGAAACTTTAAGCAAATAATTATGGGTCGATACTTCATAGATATTTGGGAAGGCATCTGGACAGTTCTCGTCGGGATGAAGATCACGTTCGCGCATCTGTTTACGCCCGCTGTGACGATTCAATACCCCGAAGTGAAGCTGAAACTTCCAGAACGTGCACGGAACCGTTTGTATGTCAACATGGATGATTGCATTGGCTGCGACCAGTGTTCGATGGCGTGTCCGGTGAATTGCATTACAATCCATACACTCAAATCCACACCTGATGTCGATCTTGGATTGACTTCCGTGGGGACGAAGAAGCGGTTGTACGTTCCGGTGTTCGATATCGATATTGCAAAATGCTGCTACTGCGGCTTGTGTGTTCCCCCATGTCCCACGGAATGCATCAAGATGACTGACGTTTTTGAGTTTGCCGAATACGAGCGGACGAATCTGATCTACAATTTCTCAACAATGACGCCGGCGGAAATTGATGCTGCGAAAGCAAAGCTCGCCATCCATGAAAAAGAACAGGCAGAGAAAAAAGCAGCGCCGAAGCCCGTCGCGACACCAAGTCCGGCCACTCCCGCGAGCGCTTCCGGCAACAATCCTGAAAATAAATCGTAGCCCTTATGCAATTGTTTGATATTGTCTTCTTCGTTTTCGCTTTCATCACGGTCGCTTCCGCGTTCATCGTCGTTTTTTCGCGCAACATTATCTATTCGGCGTTCTCGCTTCTGTTTACTTTTTTCGGAGTTGCGGCTCTGTATGTTCTTATTCAGGCGGACTTCCTTGCAGTCACGCAGGTTCTCATTTACGTCGGCGGTATTCTTGTCTTGATGCTCTTTGGCGTGATGCTCACGAATAAGGTTGTGAACGTGGAGCTGAAGGGCGGAACGCTGCACTCCATTCCTGCGCTCATTCTCGTGGCGGTTGTGGCAGGGACATTGGGCGGGATCTTCTATTCGACGTGGAAAGATGTGCCGGCTCCGGCAACAAGCGTTGCAACAACGACCACGAAGACTCTCGGCGAAATGCTCATGACGTCGTATCTGCTGCCATTTGAAATCGCTTCAATAATTTTGCTTGTTGCGCTCATGGGGGCGGCAATGTTTGCCCGGAAAAGAACAAAGCTGTAATCAGGAATTTGCGTAATGGAAAAATCAGCTTCAGAAATAATTCAGTGGCTGCCGCACGTAGGACTCTCACATTTTCTTATCGTGAGTGCGATCCTCTTTGCTCTTGGTATTTACGGCATCGCCACCCGTCGCAACGCCATCCTGGTTTTAATGGGCGTTGAACTTGTGTTGAATGCAGCGAACATCAACTTTATTGCTTTCGCCCGTTATGGCGGCGTGAATTTCCCCGCCGCAGGCGGGTTCGATGGTCAGGTTGCTGCAATTTTCGTCATCATTCTCGCCGCGGCTGAAGCGGCAATTGCATTGGCAATTGTTCTCAACATTTATCATCGCTTCCAGACGGTAAATGTCGACGAGATTTCTCATATGAAAGAATAGGCGCGGCATTGTCGGATGTTTGGTAACCTCGTCAACCTTCATGATTTTGTTGTGTTGTATGAGAAAATCCGGTTGCGGGGAACACGAACAATAGCATCAACGATCTTTTCAAATAAGATAAAGCGTGTTGAAAGTTCGTGGCGGCACACAGAAAGCTCTTCTTCGTTTTGCTGGGAAATACCAAGAGTAAGAGAACGTTGGAACGAACTGATTACCGGCGACAAGGAAGTTGATTCACGAAAGTATGTTACTGAGAAATACTTGAACCTCATGTCGAGGGTGCATGGTATTTCTCTTGGTTGCGGAGCGGGCAATAGAGAAATTGACTGGGTTGAAGCATGTCCGCAGTTGCACTTGAAAGGGTATGATCTCTCCCGCGATCGGATACGGGATGCAACGAGGAAAGCACATGAAAAAAAACTCTCCGATCGGTTAGAGTTTGTTGTTGCAGATCTTAATGAGATTGATTTTCCTGCTGACCAGTATGACATTGTAATCTCAGAGAGCGCCCTCCATCATTTTTCCCCCATGGAAAAGATTGTGGACAAAGTGAGGGCGACGTTAAGAAGGGGAGGGCTTTTCGTGGTAGATGAGTACGTTGGGCCTGCTCGTTTTCAATGGACGGATCGTCAATTGGATATCGCCAACGAAGCTCTCAAGCTCCTTCCCATAGAATACAGACGGAAGCGTGGTAACCATCGTAAAACAAAATCGAGAGTGTTTCGCCCAGGACGGTTGAGCATGTATATCAATGACCCGTCGGAGGCTGCTGAGTCGAATCGAATCCCGGAGATATTGCATGACAGGTTCAACATTGTTGAGGAAAAAAAATACGGCGGGACGATACTCAGTAATCTTTTCAAGGACATTGCCCATAATTTCGTGGATGGGCGCGAAGAGACAGAAAAGCTTCTGCAAATCTGTTTTGAAAAAGAAGACAAGGGCATGGCCCTCAATGAAATACAAAGCGATTTTATGTTTTTCGTATGTCAGAAGTAAGTTCATGATCTTTTCAAGATTTGAACAATAGCGATCATCTATGTCTGAAGAACTTCTCATAAATCTCTCGCTCATCATTCTCGTTTTGCCGTTGGCCGGCTTTACGATAATGATCTTCTTCGGCAAGAAATTGCCGCGGCAAGGGGATTGGCTTGAGACGACGATTATTTCGACTGCGCTCGTTCTCGCGTTGACTGTGTTGTATCAAAAGCTGATGCACTTCCATGACGAAACTCTGTCTCTCAATTTTGTATGGGTAGACTTTCATAATGTTCCGGGCATTGGGCCGTTCAAGTGGGTGCTTGGGTTTGGGGTGGATAATCTTACGGCGATCATGCTTGTCGTTGTTACCCTCGTCAGCACTCTCGTGCATTTCTTTTCCATCGGCTACATGCAGGGCGACATTCGTTATTCTCGCTACTTCGCCTACCTTGGTATTTTCTCTTTCTCTATGTTGATGATTGTTCTCGCCAACAATCTTTTTCTATTATATGTTGGATGGGAGTTGGTGGGTCTGAGTTCGTATCTGCTCATCGGGCACTGGTACGAAAAGAAGAGTGCATCCAATGCGGCGATGAAAGCGTTCATCGTCAACCGAATTGGCGACGTCGGATTTTTCATCGGCATCATGATTCTGTTTGCGACCTTCCACACGTTCGGGCTGACCGAAATATTTGAAGGGATTAAATCCGGTACTCTTCCGTACGGGAATGAATGGTGGCTTACCGCTGCAGGCATCTTGATCTTCTGCGGCGCTATCGGCAAGTCCGCCCAATTCCCGCTGCACGTTTGGTTGCCGGATGCAATGGAAGGCCCCACACCCGTCAGCGCGTTAATTCACGCAGCCACCATGGTTGCGGCAGGCGTATATCTTATCGCCCGCACGTTCCCGCTCATGACCGCCGATGCATTGATCGCCATTGCTTACATCGGCGCAATCACCGCGTTCATCTCCGCAACAATTGCAATCGCGCAGAACGACATCAAAAAAGTTCTTGCATACTCCACCATCAGCCAGCTCGGATACATGGTGATGGCGTTGGGCGTTGGGGCGTACACCGCCGGATTTTTCCATCTGGTCACGCACGCGATGTTCAAAGCCGGATTATTCCTGGGTTCCGGGTCGGTGATTCACGGGATGCATCATGCTCTCCACCATCCCGACAACAGTCGGGATCATTCCACCGACCCGCAGGATATTCGCAACATGGGCGGACTGAAGGCGAAGATGCCGATCACCTTTTGGACGTTCCTGATTTATACTCTCGCTATTTCGGGCGTGCCGCTTACGTCCGGATTTCTGAGCAAGGATTCAATTCTCGCGGGAACGCTTGCCTTTGGCAGTCTGACCGGACATCTGCTGATTCCCATCGTCGGATTTCTTGTTGCGGGATTGACTGCGTTCTACATGTTCCGCGTCGTGATCCTTACTTTTATGGGCGAGCACAAAGACTCAGAGCGTTATAACCTGATTCACGAATCACCAAAGATCATGACTGTGCCGTTGATGATCCTTGCGGCGCTGTCGTTATTCTTTTTCTACAGCCTGAATCCCTTGGATGCATCGCAGGGTTGGATATCGCAAGCCGCCGAACGGCCCGAGTCAGTCGTGCCCGCATCAGTGGCGGCCGCATCCATAGAAGTCTTTGAGGAAGCGCACCATCATGCTCACAATACTGCGATGATGCTTTCATTGCTGGTTGCCGGATTGGGTATTGCGCTTGCGTTTGCCACATATCAGATGAAGAAGATCAGCGCGGACAGGATTGCAGAAAACACGAGAGGCATCCACAAATTCCTTCTCAACAAATGGTACTTCGACGAGTTGTACGGCTGGCTGTTTGTGGGAGGAGCGCTGCGTGTTACGAATATGCTGCGATGGTTTGATAATACCATCGTCGATGGTGTGGTAAATGGGTCAGGTTGGGTTACAAAAATTTTTGCTACGATCAGCGGATGGTTTGATACGTGGGTTGTAGATGGCGCTGTAAATGCCGTTGCGTATATTTCGGGTTTCTTCGGCATCGTGTTAAAGAAAACTCAAACCGGCAAGGTGCAGACGTACATCATGCTTGCTGTGTTTGGGGTGATGGTGTTTTATTTCGTGATGAGATTCGTGTAGGTTCGATTCAGATTTTTCTCAAAGGATAAATTACAATGGAATTCTCAATACTCGGCGTCGGCATTCTCACCTGGGTGACGTTCCTCCCTGTCATTGGCATGATTGCCGTACTGGTGATGCCGAAAGAGCAGCGGGACGCAATCCGCTGGACGTCTCTTTTCTTCGTCGGACTTCAACTGCTTGTCGCTATTGCGTTGGTGATGAAGTTCGACAAGAGTCTTGCAGGAATCAACACGCAGGCAGGAATGCAGTTCGTGGAACGGGCATCCTGGATCGACATTAAGAGCGTTGCATGGTTTGGCAGGGTGCACATCGAATATTTGATGGGCATTGACGGGCTCAGTGTTTCAATGGTGTTGCTTACCGGAATCATCAGTTTTGTCGCGGTCATCTCGTCGTGGAAGATTGAGAAATCGCTGAAAGGATATTTTGCGCTCCTTCTGTTGCTTGATACCGGAATGATGGGCGTGTTCGTTTCGCTCGACTTCTTTCTCTTTTATGTTTTTTGGGAGATTATGCTGCTGCCGATGTACTTCCTTATCGGGATTTGGGGCGGTGCGCGCAGGGAATATGCCGCAATTAAATTCTTCCTCTACACGCTGTTCGGTTCCGTGCTGATGCTGCTGGTGATGATTGCGCTGTACTTCAGCGTCAACGTCTACATCGATGGTAGCGGCACCCTTTATTCAGTAGCGGATGCGATGAAACGGGGAACGGAAGGTCTCGAAAGGATATACACATTCAACATGCTGCAAATGATGGATCCCGGAAACTTTGTTCCCGATTCACTGCTCGCTGGCCTCAATACAACGTGGCGTTATGTCGCGTTCATCGGATTGTTCATCGGTTTCGCAATCAAGATCCCGAGTTTTCCATTCCACACCTGGCTGCCGGATGCGCACGTGGAAGCGCCGACACCGATCAGCGTTATTCTTGCGGGCGTGTTGCTGAAGTTGGGAGCGTATGGCATCATGCGAATCAGCATTCCAATATTTCCCGATGCGATGGTTCACTACGCGTGGTGGATTGCGCTGCTGGGTGTTATCAGCATGATATATGGGGCCCTTGTTGCCATGGCGCAGACGGATTTCAAAAAGCTCATTGCCTATTCGAGTATCAGTCACATGGGCGTCGTAACACTTGGTATAGCCTCGATGAACACACAAGGAATGACGGGCGCTGTGTTCCAGATGTTCAACCACGGCACGATCACGGCAATGCTCTTCTTGATTGTGGGCGTGATCTACGACCGTGCTCATACTCGCGGGCTCAACGAATTTGGCGGGTTGATGAACCAGATGCCCAAGTACGCGGCCGTTATGTCAATTGCATTCTTCGCCGCTCTCGGCCTGCCCGGATTGAGTGGCTTTATCAGCGAAGCATTCTCGATGCTCGGCGCATTCCAGACCTTCAGAACGCTTACCATTATCGCGGCGATAACAATCGTCTTCACCGCCGGTTACATGCTCTGGACTCTGCAGCGTGTGTTTCTCGGAACGCTGCCGGAGAAATGGAAGAATCTCACTGACATGGACAATCGTGAAATGGTAATGCTTGTACCCCTTGCCGCCATTGTAATCTTCCTCGGTATTTATCCATCACCGGTTCTTGACCTTATGAACACGTCGCTGAATCATCTTGCCGAGATTCTTCACACCGCACAGGCTGCTGCGATGATGGGAGCGAACTGAGGACATGATGGCTGATCAAATCCTCAAAGACCTTCATAGCTTCTACCCCGAGATAATACTCAGCATTACATTCCTCGCGGCTATTCTTGCCGATCTGATTTTCCGCCGGTCTGCAATTGTTGTCGCTGTCGTGGCGATGGCAGGACTGATCGTCTCGCTGGCATTTTTGTTTCCGCAATCGGGAGTGAGCGCTTCGATCTTTTCCAACATGATCGCGGTCGATTCATTCTCGTTTTTCTTCAAGTTGCTCATTCTGGTTTCTGCGGTTCTCATCGTTATTTTCTCTCTTCAATCCGCTGAATTAAATTCTGCCGGCAGGCGATTGGGCGAGTACTACTCGTTACTCATTGCTCTGACATTGGGGATGGTCTTGATGGCAGGCGCAAGCAATTTGCTGATGATGTATCTGGCGCTCGAGCTTTCTTCCATCACATCATATATACTTTCGGGCTACACACGCGAGGCGCAGGATTCAAGCGAGGCATCCTTGAAGTATGTTATCTACGGTGCTCTATCATCCGGACTGATGCTCTATGGCATTTCAATCATCTACGGAATGACGGGATCGCTCGACATTTACACGATCAACCAAGTCCTGGCGAAAGGGAACTTCAATGAATTGGCGTTGTTGATTGCGGGCGTTCTGGCGTTAGCTGGGTTCGGGTACAAGATTTCAGCAGTACCTTTCCACTTCTGGACGCCCGACGTTTATGAAGGAGCGCCAATTACGATTACGGCGTTTCTTTCTGTTGCTTCGAAAGCCGGCGGCTTTGCAATGATGATTCGCTTTTTCAAAGTCACGTTCATCGATTCGAGTGTTGTACCTGTCCACGCCGGAGCCTGGACGAGCATTAGCGGTTTCGATTGGCTCCATCTTGTTGCGGCCATATCTGTCTTGAGCATGACGCTCGGGAATCTTGTCGCCCTGTGGCAGCATAATATGAAGCGGCTGCTCGCCTATTCGAGCATCGCCCATGCCGGATATATGCTGATGGGCATTGTGGTCTTGAATAACGAAGGACTGGCTGCAATCCTCGTGTACTTCGTTGTGTATCTGTTTATGAACTTGGGCGCTTTTTATATCGTCATGCTCATCGCCAACAAAACCGGCAGCGAGGACATTGAGGATTACAAAGGCATCGGTCCCAAAGCTCCGTTCGTTACATTGGCGTTGTCGATTTTCCTTATTTCTCTTACGGGATTGCCGCCCACGGCAGGCTTTGTTGGAAAGCTTTATTTGTTTGCAGCGCTGGTGAAAAGCGAATGGATATGGCTGGCAGTTATCGGAGCAATGAACAGCGTGGTTTCACTCTACTACTACGTCAAGATATTCCGCAATATGTATCTTCGTCCCGATGAACGGACGGAATCTGTTGGATTGGAATTCAGCTTTGCTCAGAAGTTGCTGGTTCTCATTCTTCTGTTCCCGATACTTTTATTCGGATTGTATTTTACGCCGCTTGTCCAGTTTGCCCAGGCGTCAGTGCATATCTTCGGCACGCCGTGATTGCTTATTTTCTATTGCGATCATAAATCAAGCGGATGCCTTCGAGTACAAGCGTGGGTTCGCAGGCATCAATAATCTGAATTTGTTTCGACATCAACTCTGATAGCCCCCCCGTTGCAATTACCTTCGCATCACACCCAAGTTCTGCCCGTATTCTTTTTACCATCCCCTCAACTGCATCAATAGCACCGAACATTGTTCCCGCCCTCATTCCTGAAATCGTATCTCTGCCAATTGCTTGCTGTGGCAACGTCAGATCTAATTGAGGAAGCTGCACCGTGCGGCTATACAATGCTTCAGCGTTGGATTTCACTCCCAGCGAAATTGCTCCACCGAGGAAATTCCCTTTCGCGTCAATCACACCATACGTTGTAGCTGTCCCGAAATCGATAACGATCAACGGTCCGCCGTGTTTTGTGAATCCCGCGGCGGCGGCACAAATCCTGTCCGGTCCCAGTTGACTCGGATTCTCATACAGAATACGGATCGGAAGATTGAGCGCACTGTTGATGAGAAGAGCTTCTTTCCCAAGTTTCTCGCGGACAAGAGTTGAAAAAAGGGAAGTGAGGAAAGGAACTACTGAAGAAATCCCGACGCCATCAAGTTGTTCGCTCCGGACATGGGGCGTCAGAAAAGAGTCAATGACATTCCAAGTCTCATCTGCAGTGCGTTGCACAGTGCCTGAGACACTGAGCCGGGAAATGAGGTTGGGTCCGGAGAACAGTCCGGCGTGGATTGTAGAGTTGCCGATATCAAGCGCCAACAGCATCAGGCTTTGGACGCCGCCAGTACCGGTGAGGAAGAGGTATGGAGAGGGAAAAGTTGTTCCGGAGTGTCACCAAGAATTGTTACGTCGCCTGCAAAGAGGATTCTGGTGCTTCCGTTTGTGTCAAGCACAAGTCCTCCTTCCGGGCTTAATCCCTTCACAGTTCCGGAATACACATTGCCGGACTGGGACACCAAAATAGACTTATTTAACATTGTCGATCGCTTTTCCCACAAGGGAATGACAGATCGGAAAGCGGTTTTTGCATAGCCCTTATACTGGGTTTCAAGCAACGAAATGATTTCCCGGAAAAGTTTCGTTCGATCCACCTCTTGTCTCGATTCAAGTCTCAGAGAGGTCGCCTTTGTCTTGAAATCGCCGGAGAACTGGGTCTGGTTTACATTGATGCCAAGGCCGATGACGACATGCTCGACGATGTTCTCCTTCACCGAGCCTTCGATGAGGATACCGCCAATTTTCTTGTTGTTGACGAGCAGATCGTTTGGCCACTTGCACTCCACTTTCAGTGGGGACACCCGCTCGATAGCTTCTGCAACCGCAACGGCAATATACAGAGGCAAAAGGTTCAGGGCATCCGCGGAAACCCGGGGGCGTAACAACAAAGAAAAGGTCAGGTTCTCTCCGGGGTTTGCCTGCCAGGTTCGTCCGAGTCTTCCTTTACCGGCAGTTTGCTCCTCCGCTATGACCACAACACCTTCGGTGGCGCCAACGCTGGCGAGCACCTTTCCGCAATTGTTGGTCGAGTCGATAGTTTGAAATGTATAAATCTTGTTGCCGAACGTTTTCGTTTTCAACCCCCTCCGCAACTCTCGTTCAGTAAACATCAGGCCTCCTACTCAAATGGAAAGAGAAAGATCCGTATTCAGAATGCGAAGACTACTTGAAAAGTTTCTGAGAATGGATGGTAAAGCTGGAGTGTTGAACATGATAAAAGCGCACCGTTCATAATAGCGCAAACCACCTCGAAAGTCAAGCAACTGTTGCCGCATTCTGTCAGGTTCAATGCGACCTGTGCCAGAAAGCTTCATATTCGGTGACAGTGTGGCAAGTCGTCTTATCGAAGCGAATCAGGGAACCCTCGAAAATCCACTCTAATCCACTATTTACAGAATTAGGAAAGTTGGCACATCGGTTGGTAGGATATACAAGCATTAGTGTGAACCTTTTAGGTTCGAGAATATTCCTAAAGAGACTAAGTTATCAAACTATCTAAATAGACAGGAGATATTATGGGCAAAATAATCGGAATTGACTTGGGTACGACGAACTCCGTGGTAGCGGTTATGGAAGGCAACGACCCGGTCGTTATCCCAAACGCAGAAGGTGGACGAACCACCCCGTCAGTTGTCGCATTTACGAAGAGCGGTGAGCGGTTGGTTGGGCAAGCAGCAAAACGACAAGCCGTGACGAACTCACAAAACACCGTGTTTTCGATTAAGCGGTTCATGGGCCGCTTTCACGACGAAGTAAACGAAGAAATGACGCTCGTCCCCTACAAAGTTGTAAAAGGCGACAACAACACAGCACGTATCGAAGTGGGCGGCAGAGTCTATTCTCCCCCCGAGATCAGTGCGATGATCCTGCAAAAAATGAAGCAGACTGCGGAAGACTATCTTGGTCAAAAAGTTACCGAAGCCGTCATTACCGTGCCTGCATATTTTAATGACGCTCAGCGGCAAGCAACAAAGGAAGCAGGCGAGATTGCCGGATTGAATGTGAAGCGGATTATCAACGAGCCCACCGCTGCTGCGCTCGCGTATGGCCTCGACAAAAAGCACAAGGACAGCAGGGTAGCGATTTACGATTTGGGTGGAGGAACGTTTGATATTTCCATCCTTGAGTTGGGTGATGGAGTGTTCGAGGTGAAGTCCACAAACGGAGATACGCATCTGGGCGGTGATAACTTCGACCAGCGGGTGTTGGACTATATGGCTGATGAGTTCAAGAAGTTGGAAGGGATTGATCTGCGTAAGGATCCAATGGCGCTTCAGCGACTTCGCGAAGCTGCTGAGAAGGCGAAGATGGAGCTTTCCCAACTCATGCAGACGGAAGTCAATCTGCCGTTCATTACAGCGACCGCCGATGGTCCGAAGCATTTGAACATCACCATCACGCGTACAAAATTTGAACAACTCGTCGATGATCTTATCCAAAAAACCCTCGGACCGACCGAACAGGCGTTGAAAGATGCCGGCGTAAAGCCGAGCGACATCGATGAAGTGATTCTGGTTGGAGGAATGACACGCGTCCCCAGGGTTCAGCAGCTCGTAAAAGATATTTTCGGGCGTGAACCACATAAGGGTGTGAACCCGGATGAAGTCGTTGCAATCGGCGCAGCGATTCAAGGCGGTGTGCTTGCTGGTGACGTGACAGATGTATTATTGCTCGACGTTACTCCGCTCTCCCTCGGAATCGAAACTCTGGGCGGTGTCATGACGAAGCTGATCGACGCCAACACCACGATCCCGACAAAACGTAGCGAAGTATTCTCGACCGCATCGGATAATCAACCCTCTGTTGAAATCAACGTTTTGCAAGGCGAACGTCCGCTGGCTGTGGATAACCGTACGCTGGGCAAGTTCCATCTGGATGGAATTCCGCCGGCGCCTCGTGGCGTCCCTCAGGTTGAAGTGACGTTCGATATTGACGCAAACGGTATTCTCCATGTTGCGGCAAAAGATAAAGGGACGAACAAGGAGCAGTCGATCCGCATCACTTCGTCCAGTGGGTTGAGCAAGGAAGAAGTTGACAAGATGAAGAAGGACGCTCAGGCACACTCGGCTGAGGACAATAAACGTAAGGAAGAGATCGACCTGAAGAATCAGGCGGACAACCTTGTGTTCCAAACCGAAAAACAATTGAAGGAGTTTGGCGATAAGGTCAATGCCGAGGTGAAGAACAAAATTGAGAATGCGAATAACGCCCTCAAGGAAGCAATCAAAGCTGGCACTGCTGCAACGATTCGGCCTGCCATTGATACCTTGAACACTGCCTGGAACGAAGCTTCGACACAAATGTACCAGCAAGCTACCGCTTCCGGCCAACAGCAGGGCGGTGCTCCTGCAGATGAACAGTCCTCACAGAAGACCGATGAGAAGAAGGTCGAAGATGCACAATACGAAGTGGTTGATGAGGACAAGAAGAAGTAAGTCTCAGCTAACACATTCAAACAGTCACGAAAGGCGAGGAGTTATCCTCGCCTTTTGTTTGTGTGGGCGGACGAGAAATCACCGGAGAAACTGTGAGATCAAATTGTCGTTGACTTCCATAAGGGTGATACCAGGAGTACGGCTTGTCACAGACTAATTTTCGCCGTTGATTTATGTCAGGTTCGGCAGTACATTATCACAGCCTCGAACTACCAATCTACAATCAAGGAAATCAATGGTTTCAATAGCAGTGCACGGGGGAGCGTGGGATATCCCTGACGATTTGGTTGAACTCCATCGCTTCGGCGTTCAAAAAGCAATAACCATCGGGATGGCTGTGCTGAACGATGGCGGGAGTGCAGTGGATGCAGTCGAAGCAGCAATTACGATTATGGAAGATGACGATACGTTCAATGCCGGTACGGGAGCGTTTCTGAACGCAGCGGGAGAAATTGAGCTCGATGCAAGTATTATGGACGGTAAGACCATCAACGCCGGAGCAATCGCTGCGGTACAAAACATAAAGAATCCAATTATGCTCGCCCGGAAGATAATGGAAGAGAGTGACCACATACTGCTGGTCGGCATCGGCGCTGTACGTTTTGCGAAAGAGCATGGCATCAGAACGTGCACGCAGGACGAGTTGATTACCGAAAAGGAAATTGAACGTTGGCGCGAATGGCAGCGTAAGCCACCCGCGTACGCGAAAGATACATTCCGCAGAAAACAAATTCCGAACGACACTGTGGGAGCTGTTGCGCTTGATAGGTTTGGCAATATTGCTTCGGGTACTTCCACCGGCGGATTGCCGAATAAATTTCCCGGACGCGTGGGAGACTCGCCTCTTATCGGAGCGGGTACGTACGCCGATAATAGCGTCGGCGGTGTCTCCACAACGGGTTGGGGAGAATCGATGATACGAGTCGTGATGGCAAAAACCGTTATCGACTCAATGGCGCAGAACGGCAACGACCCTGCGAAAGCGACAATCGATGGCATCAGACTTCTTGAACAAAAAACCGGAGGCTATGGCGGTATCATCGCATTGAACCCGGAAGGAAATGTCGGCATCGCATACGATACACCGCGGATGGCGCGAGGCTATATGACGTCCGAGTTACGTGAACCCTGGGTGGCGGTGTAACACTAAAATGAGAAACTCCTCCCTCATCGGGCACGTATGCGAGCTGCTCGATCTTATTCGACCTCTCAAACAACCAGCCGATTCTGTTGTAAAAGATTTCTTCCGCACCCGCCACTATCTCGGTTCCAAAGACCGGCGATTTATTTCGGAGACGATCTATGGGATTCTGCGCCATTACAAACTGCTTCACACTTTTGCAGGCGAAGCGTTCAAGAGCCAACCGGGTGTTTCCGTCATTCCACTTGTTTTGTACACGACATATGCTGTTAAGATTAACCAACAAGACAAAGCATCGATTCTGAGCGACGTGGAAAGTAGTTGGCGAATATCTTTCCCCAAATCAGATTGTGCGGGATTTATTGCCGCTCTTGATGGAGCAAAACTACCGCAGGAAATCCTGGACAATCCGACCTTACGACTTGACGTCACTTATTCTTTTCCTGAATCAATTGTTGAAGAATGGATCGTTCGTTTTGGAGAAGTTGAGACGGAGAATCTCTGCCGCTCAATGAACCAGCCAGCGCCGATTGTCGTTCGCGTTAATACCCTAAAGACGACAGTAGAAGAATGCCGCTTGCGTTTGGAAGCTGAGGGGATCGAAAGCGAGCCGACGAACATTTCTCCGGTAGGCCTTACACTGAAGAAACGTATCAACGCTCCGGCTCTTAAGTCATACAAAAACGGATTGTTTGAGATACAGGATGAGGGAAGTCAATTGATTTCCTATTTGTTGAAACCGCAACCGGGAGAAATTATTGTTGATGCTTGTGCGGGTGGCGGTGGAAAGACTGTTCACATAGCTGCATTAATGAAGAATGAAGGTGAACTTCATTCAATGGATGTAGATGAGAAACGATTGAACACCATACGCCCCCGCCTCGTTCGGGCCGGTGTAACAATTGCACAATTACACCTGGTGCGAAAAGGAGAGGAGAGTCTGACGTTAAAAGAAAGTGCAGACGCCGTGCTTGTGGATGCACCATGTTCAGGAGTGGGAACATTTCGGCGAAACCCGGGCGCGAAGTTAAGCTTTAGGGAGGAATTTGTTGAACACATTTCCAAAACTCAGCAACAAGTTCTTTCAACAGCCGCTTCGCTGGTGAAGCCGGGTGGGCGCCTTGTCTATTCAACATGTACACTGCTTCGGAAAGAAAATGAAGATGTTGTAGAAGGTTTTCTTGCAGAGCATCCGGACTTCAAAACGGTTTCGGCCTCAGACATCTTGAAAGAACAGAACATCAGCCTCGAGACTTCCTCAAACTATCTGACTCTCCTTCCATACAAAACCAACACCGACGGATTCTTCGCTGCTGTATTTCGAAAAAATGAGAGTTAGAAATCCGGCGTAATCCCCAATCCCCAATCCATAATCTACCGGTGCTTTCATTGCTTATCGTTCATCATTTCTCTAATTTGGGTAAGAAATCATAAAGGAGATAGCTGTATGAAGCTTTACGTTGCGTGTATTTTTTCTTCACTCATTCTTTTTGCCGGCTGCAACAAGCCCGAACCCGAAGAATATGTCGGAAAGGCAAACGTGGCCATCAATCAAAAGGACTTTCAACTCGCCATTGATGAGTTTGAAAAGCTGATCAAGGATCATCCCGATTCCCCGCAGGCCGAAGAAGCGTTGTTCACGATAGCGTCTTTGCGCAACGATGAACTGCATGATTTTTCCGGTGCGATTGGCACGTATAAACGCTACATAGAAAAATATCCTCAGGGATCGAAGGCGGCTCTCGCATTGTTCTTGACGGGCTATTTGTACAACAACGAGCTCCACGATTCGACGAATGCGAAGATCGCATACACGGAATTTCTTGCTCGCTTCCCGAATCATGAAATGGCAAAGTCAGCGGAGTTTGAGTTAGGCCATCTCGGCAAGAAACCCGAAGACCTGTTGCCCACTATTCGGCAGACCCCACCGCAAACTGCCACTTCTGCACCAAACACCAAACCGACGAAGAAAAGGTAGTGCTTGCCCGCCCAAATAGTCCCACGACGGCAGGGGGGCCTGACCGTTCCGAGGAATACCGTCAATATCTTCAGCCGCATGTAGTCTCCAAGCTTGCGAACATGGAGCTCCGTGCCCGGCTTGTCGTGGAAGGTTTCATCACCGGCTTGCATAAAAGTCCGTACCACGGATTCAGCGTTGAGTTCGCCGAACACCGGCAGTATATGCCCGGCGATGAAATCAAGCACATCGACTGGAAAATCTACGGCAAGACGGATCGCTACTACATCAAGCAATACGAAGAGGAGACGAACCTCAAATCGTACATCGTGCTTGATGCAAGCCGATCCATGGATTACGCATCGCCCGGAAATATCAAGAAGCTTGAATATGCCGCGTACCTCGCGGCCTCACTTTCGTACATGATGATCAAGCAGCAGGACGCAGTGGGGCTTGCGGTGTTTGATGAGCAGGTATCATCCTATCTGCCGCCGCACGCGACGAAAGGTTACCTCCGCCAAATCTTGCTTGAGCTTCAAAAGATGAAGGCGAGCAATAAAACAGGAGCCGGTAAATCCCTCCACAACGTTGCAGACCGGATCAAGCGCCGCGGGCTCGTCATTATCATCAGCGACTTGTTTGACAATCCCGATGAAGTGATTGCAGCGCTGAAACATTTCCGGCACAAAAAGAACGAAGTGATCGTCATGCATGTCCTCGATCCGCTGGAACGGAGTTTTGCATTTGGCGGCGATGCAATGTTCAAGGATATGGAAACATCCGAGCAGATGATGACGCAGCCGTGGCAAATCCAGAAAGCTTATCAACGGGAGATGGCCGTGTTTCTTGAGCGATACAAAAAAGAGTGCCGCGAGAATTACGTTGATTATGTGTTGATGGATACCGCCACGCCGTTTGATGTTGCGCTAACGCAGTATCTGCATAAGAGGGAGCAATTGGGGTAAGTTAGAGCGTTGTTGTATGGACAATGGGAGGGATAACATGAAA
>JBBRUI010000071.1:0-15931 GCA_038247945.1 Bacteroidota bacterium
GTTTCCATTGAATACAAATAGAGTGGCAGTTGCAGGCTGATGCCGCTTCGAATGTCGTCCATTACAGGCAGGTTCTTTCCTGTTTTATAATCAACGATTGCGAATGCATCATTCCCTATTTCGATACGGTCGACCTTGCCCTTGAGATTGACCGCTCCTGCCACGACCGGTTCATCGGACGAAAATGATTTATCGATACGGGTCTTGCGTCCTAATTCGGAACCGAAACCCACTTCAAAAAATTCCGGCCGGAACGAAGTTCGGCGGTTGCGTTCGTATTGAAGGAATTCCTTGAGTACGCCATTACCTGTTTGTCCATCACCCAAAATTAATTCCTTTTCCAGATCCCAGAATGCATCGAGGATATCTATCCCTGCAAGTTTTCGTTCGGCAATTGCAACCAACTGGCGGTGGGCTTCTGCAAATTCCGCGTCTGAACAACCAATCAACGGCGGCATTAGTTTGTCGCGTCTCTCCGTGTAAAATTCAAAAAGGACTTCGTGCAACACGGACCCTTTTTCGAGAGACGAGAATTCTTCGTCCCATTCATCGAGAACATTCACACGAAGCAACCGCTGCACAAAAAACTGATACGGACATTTGCCATACGTCTCGAGCTGGCTAACGGAATAAACCCTGTGCCTGAGTTGTTCCAGTTGTTCTTTTGCTTCCTTTGAAAGCGCTTCAAAGATATTCCCCGAATATTCAGGGAGGTTGTTCAACTCAACCCGACTCCGCTCTACTTCGATTGCGTGCTTAACATTCGCTGCCCGGGATTGGAGTGACGATGGAATTGAAACAGTTGTCCCGCCTGCGTGGAATGATCTTCCTACTTCCTTTAAAAGATCTTCTGCCGAATAAATTGTCGTGTCAAACGGACTCCGGCCGGGATATTCCCACTCCTGCACTTCGACAATATTTTTCAGGGCGTCTACGAAACTCGATGGGACTAAATCAAGATCGGCATCCTGTTCGGGAAATGTTAGATACAAATGTTCAGACCAATTCGTGATTGCCTGATAGAATAGATATCTGTTTTCCCAGGCATGATGCTGTTCCCGTTCCTTCATCCGTTTGGCACTAAAAAATATTTCGGATTGATAGACAGACGGAAACTCACCATCAACGAGCCCGGCAACAATCATTACGTCCACCGGCAAGCCCCGGGTTTCTTCGATGGACGTGACAAGAACCCCGGCACCGAATTGTTCGCGAACATTATACCGCTCCTCCAACAGAGCGATCTTTAGTTGTTCAACATAGAATTTGAGGGAATGTTGCTTTTCCTTTCCCTCCTGATATTCGACAAGACTCACCATTTGGGAAACGACATCGAGAAATTTCGCGTACGCCTGGGCATCCTTTTCAATTAGTTCTTGAGAAGGAGAAGTAACAATCCGGCGGGGAAGATCGAGACGCCCGATAAGTTGCTGTAACTCCCGCTCGAATGCAGATGGTGTTTGATCAAGAGAGATAGTGCGCAACGTTGCGTCGAGCCATTGTATATCACTCCTGGCTTTTTCCAGTCTGCCAATATCTCTTGCATGCCGGGTATTTTCTTCATCGTCGGAGGACATCAACACTTCGTGGCGCAACCGCTCGAGTTGGTGATCAATTTTCTTTTGCCATGTACGGACCCCTCCGGGGATCCGCAAATCCAGAGAGATGGTCGCGAGGTTTGCGCGGTTCAATGGTTTTCCGTTATTACTAAATTCAAAATAACACGAGCCGGTTGTCCGCAGCACGTCATCACGGCGGAACCCCCTCATCGCGATTTCCAACAGTCCAATAATAGCAATGACGGGCGGAGCTTGCGAGAGTTCAAACCGATCGGTGACATTCACCGGTATGCCAAATTTTTTGAACTGCTCGCGCATGATCGGAGTATAGAGCTGCGGCCTGTACATTGCTACACAAATTCGGCTTAAATCACGTCCGGGCTTATCGGCTGCGAGTTGTTTGATAAGTTTACATACAAGTTCGATTTCCTGGACTCTATCCTTCGTCTTCACAACAGTGATTGTGTCCGAGGCGGTTTTTGCAGCTTCCTTTCCTCTTTTGAAAAGAGTCGTGGCGATATGATCCGCCAGATGCGAGCGGGCTTCGTCCTCACCATCCCCGAAGAAGTTTCGGGAGAGTGGCCAACCTGAGAGTTTAGGCTGATGAACAAACCCAAGTTCCGTGAACTTCCTATAGTTCTTTTCCAGATGCCCGAACAGTGCCTGGTTGCCCAATTGAAAGTCGAAGACCAATGAAACGCCGAGTTTCATTGCGCAGAGCTTCTCTATGAATCCAAGCTCCGGTTCTGTAAACTCATCAAATCCCACAATAAGAACTTCCTTCACAGCAGGAAAGAGTTCTCGAAATGCCTGTTCAAACTTTTGTTGTAAACAATCATGTTGAAGGAATGTGAACACACCCTCTGCATCGAGGCCGCCAAGTTCCGAGAGAATCGTTTCGTACGCCAAATAGATTTTGGCGATATCGCGAAGCTTTGCTTGCTCGTCTTCCTCACTCACCCCAACCTCATCGAGGAGTGTTCCGGGGTAGATACCACTTTCCTTCAGTTTTCGGATGACATGAATAATTTTTTCGAAAGTCCCTCTGGGAAGAATTGACCCTTGACCGCGGGGATTAAAATATCTCAAGTCATTCTCTACCGAAAGAATCGCTTGATTGAAGAGCAGCGAGATAACCGGCTCATCCACCTGGCGTAAGTTTGGGAACAACTTCTCTACTAATTTTGAACAGACGAGTTCAAGGGTGAAGAAAGGCAACGCCGGGACTGCCACTTCATATGTGCTGAGTATTTCACGCGTAAGATGACGGATTCGTCGCTTCGTCGGAACGATGAGCATGGCTTTTTCCAAATCGATAGCGCTAATGCGCTCGGGAAACAAACTTGGATAAGTATTGAGAGCGAGAGTTACAGGCATGACTTAATGCATAGTTAAAAGTTATACGCTTTTCAGCTTACAAAAAATTTTCACTAGCTGCAATTAATGCGCGGTGTGGACATTGGAAACAATCTGAAGAATTCGCTTGCATTTATTTGTGCCAATAATAATATTCGTGAGGGATTGAAGGAAGAATTTTAAAAATTGATTTAGTCTATGGGCGTCTTCAAGCCATTCGCCGGTTATCCTCCGGATTCTTCTAATGGTGTTGTGGAGAATGTGACTGTTGTCATTCCAAGTTCCATCGCGTTCCATTATACTACATTCAGATAGTGTAATTTTGCTCTCTGTCCTAGAAGAATTACGGGAAGATCGCCAAACCCGCCGATTGAGGCGATAGACCCCCCAGCCACTGGGTAAAAAAGTCTTCAAGATTCAATTACCTCATGTTACGATCCAAGGAGATTCCTCTGCCACCGCAAAAAAATAGACCAGCAATTCTGTTTTCGCGTGAGCTTGAGCAGTACGTAACAACGCTTGCAACGCACTCTGGCGGAGCCGACTTCCCGGTTTCACTCGTTCCCGTTTCCTCCAATATTCTTGATCATTTACAAACGAGCGAATACGGCGTTATTGTTATAAGTTCCACCAATCCCGCAGTAAGCAATAATAGTCTTCTTAAGCATATTACCGATCGGCAGCAGCTGACGTCGGTTATCGTGGTTTTCGAACGGCCTGATGTTGATAATGCTGTGAAACTGATGAAAGGCGGAGCGTTCGATGTACTGGTAACTCCCATCGAACCGGCCCGGCTCGTGCAATCAACAGAAGACGCCCTCACAGAGTTTACACAAAGAAAAGCGCGCCGGCGATCGGAAGAGCGAAACAGAGTTCTCACGAGCTTCGAAGAAATAGTTGGTGAAAGCCCTGCTATCCAACTGATCCGACAAACGACAAATACTGTTGCTCCTTCCGATGCAAACGTATTTATTTGGGGAGAGAGCGGAACCGGAAAAAAACTTATTGCCAAGGGACTACATTCAAAAAGCAAACGTGCTTCCAAACCTTTCATCGCGATAAATTGTGCCGCCCTGCCAAAAGATATTCTCGATAATGAACTTTTCGGACACGAGAAGGGGGCATTCACTGGGGCTTTAAACCAAAAACCCGGCTGCTTCGAGCTGGCAGATGGAGGGACGCTTTTTCTTGACGAAATCGGCGAGATGAGTGCCGAGACACAAGCAAAACTTTTACGTGCCATTGAAGAGCAGAGTTCCCGGCGGCTTGGAGGACGGAACGAAATAAAAGTCGATGTACGTATTGTTGCCGCAACGAATCGCGACATCTCCAGCGCACTGGATCAGGGAACTCTCCGCTCAGACCTTTATTATCGCCTCAGCGTCGTGGAGATCGAACTCCCCCCCTTGCGAAACCGTAAACAGGATATACTGCCTCTCGCAAACCATTTCCTCCGGATGTTCGGACTAAAGTACGGAAAGGAAATCAGAGGATTCACGAGTGACTATATCGAGATGCTGGAGTCGTATCATTGGCCCGGTAATATCCGCGAGTTGCGTAATGCCGTGGAGCGTGCCGTGGTCATCTGTCCGGGTGAGTCGATTTCTGTTCTCGACCTTCCCGAGAAAATTCTCAAGACTCAGAATGAGATCATGCACATCAGCATTCCGCTTGGAAGCTCAGTCGAGGAAGCCGAGAAGAAGCTCATCCTCGAAACTCTGGCCTCGGTTGGAAACAACAAGGCAAAGGCAGCGCGGATCCTGGGTGTAAGCAGAAAAACTTTGCACAACAAGTTGCACAGCTTTGACTGGAGGCTGGAAGGAAAATAAAATAACTCGTCTGTTGAGGAAAAAGCTCCGTCTGCTCACGGAGCTTTTTTTGTTTTAGTGTGTGTGCCCCGTCCTAAAATAGGTTGACACATTTGGAGGCAAAGGGCCATTTGTAACGCGGACTCAGCGAGACTACAGCCTGGCGTTCAAACTTCCCTTCAGGCAGAGCCGACTTGCAACAAAGTATCTCGTACAGGAAGCAAGCGCTTTCGCAATATCGCCTGAACAGGTTTTTCGAAGAACTCGTAGGAAAGAATGGATGCAATTCCGATGAGTCCCGCGTATACAAGAAAAAATCCCTCACTCCCATATAGAAAATTCAAATTAAAAACTCTTGCCGACGTGTGAAGGAGCAATTGTACCGGAAAATGAAGCAGATAAACAGAATACGAAATGTCGCCCAAGTATGTGAGCGGTCGAAATGACAGCACCTTGTTTATCGGAGCAATCTTTATTGCAGCGATGATAAGAGCAGGATATAGAAACACAACTGCGCTATATGACCACGCCGTTGGCTTCACAAATACTGCACCGGCAAAGGCAAGAGCGAGCGCTGCAGTGATAAAATAGTAATGGCCCGCCTTCAACTTTCCAGAGAACAGCAGCTCATAGATGAGAAGACCAACAAAGAATCCCATGAGCAATCGTCCGATATCCATATTGACGATGTAGGTGTTAGTGTGCAAATTTCGGAAAAGAAATCCGGTGACAATTAACCCTGAGGCAATCATCAGCCGCCTATGAAAGAAGTACTTCATTATAATAAAGAATAGAATATAAGCGACGACCTCGCAAGAGACCGACCATGCCGGCCCGTTAAAAGTCCATGGCCATGGCGTAATACCGCTTTGGATAAAAAAAACGTTGGCAAAGAAATACTTCACGTCGCTTGCCGTGTAAACAAATATGCTATCCCCCCGGCTTACGCTATACAAAAACAAAACAGAAACGAATATAAGAGAAGCAAAATGCAACGGGTATAGCCTTGAGAATCGGTACACCGTATATTCGCGCCCATCAATTCTCGATTCATTTATTTTTTTTCCATAAACGTACGAAAACACAACACCGGAAAGAACAAAGAAAAGATCCACCATGTGCCAGCCATTCTCATAAAATACCGAGAAAATACTGTAAAATGGCTGAGCATCCGCAGCCATGTTCTTATCGAAGTGGTGATAGTGGGAGAAAAGAGCGACAATGATTGCTGCTAATCCCCGGATAGTGTCGAGTGGTTTAAGTCTATTCATGTTTTCTCTGGTCGGCACGCCGGAAAATTCGGCATTGCATGGTCGATAAATAGTGGAACAAGGTTATGATAATCGAGTAGCGGAAGAACGAACCGACACTCGCTTTTCGAGTCACATACAAGGTCGGGGAGAGCCGTTAGAAAAGACATGACCACGGGCATCGCACAATCACTCATCTCATCAATCACAGTTCTGACTTAAGTGGAATTAATCCTGTAGTCCGTATTGAATTCATTTGTTTTGTGTCTACATCTGCGTTGGAGAACTGCCGGCTCGTCCCTCCGGGCTCAAGGATTCCCTCAACAATTTCGGAATCCTTTTGTGTTTCAGAATTTTCTTGGCGGAAAAATATAGGCCTTTCATTCTCAAAAACCAACAAACCGTGATTGACCCGCCCTTCACCGCTCTAAAGAGTTATCGGAATATCCAGGTCATCTCAATAGATTGACTTAACTTTCTCAATTAACTATATTTCTCATAGTCGCTGTGTCCACTCCGGCACTAAGTATCGTCAACGAATCTGACGATAATCAGAGTAGGCTCTGACCTACATACAACATCCAACCAGACAAGCAAGGGACAAGGATGGAAGGAAATTTTTCGAACCGCGTACAGGACGTCATAAGGCTGAGCCGTGAAGAAGCGCTGAGACTTGGACACGATTACATCGGAACCGAACATCTGTTGCTCGGCGTAATTCGTGAAGGTGAAGGAATTGCGGTTAAGATACTTCGTAACCTTGGCGTTGACCTTTATAAGTTGAAGAAAGCAATCGAGGACACAGTCCGGACCACAGGCGGAACTCTTACAATTGGTAATATCCCGCTGACTAAACAGGCAGAAAAAGTTTTGAAGATTACATATCTCGAGGCGAAGCTGTATAAATCGGACGTCATTGGAACCGAGCATTTGCTTCTTTCTCTTTTGAGAGACGATGACAATATCGCTGCCCAGATTTTGCATCAATTCAATATTCATTACGACGTAGTGCGGGGGGAACTGGACAACATCATCAGCGGCAAGCCCTCCAATCCGCCGCATGCATCGCAAGCAGAAAAGAAGCCGGAAAAATCGAAAACTCCGGTTCTCGACAACTTCGGTCACGACTTGACGCGGATGGCAATGGAAGACCGGCTCGATCCCATCGTGGGCCGCGAAAAGGAAATTGAACGGGTTGCGCAGGTCCTTAGCCGCCGAAAAAAGAACAATCCCGTTCTTATTGGTGAGCCGGGCGTCGGTAAAACGGCGATCGCAGAGGGACTTGCAATGCGAATCATGCAGAAGAAAGTTTCCCGCGTTCTGCATAACAAACGCGTTGTGACGCTCGATCTCGCGGCACTGGTGGCCGGAACAAAGTACCGCGGACAGTTCGAAGAGCGCATGAAAGCAGTGATGAATGAACTGGAAAAAGCCAAGGACGTCATACTTTTTATTGATGAACTCCACACAATCGTCGGGGCTGGTGGTGCATCAGGCTCTCTCGATGCTTCAAATATGTTCAAGCCGGCGCTATCACGCGGCGAATTGCAATGCATTGGCGCGACAACACTTGATGAATACCGTCAGTACATTGAAAAAGACGGCGCCCTTGATCGACGCTTCCAGAAAATAATGGTCGATCCGACCACGGTCGATGAGACGATTCAGATTCTCACCAACATCAAGCATAAGTACGAAGAGCATCACGGCGTGCGGTATAGCGAGAAGGCCATCATTTCATCTGTCAAGTTGAGTGACCGGTATATCACCGACCGCTATTTGCCCGACAAGGCAATTGACGTGCTCGATGAATCGGGATCGCGGGTCCATCTTGCCAACATTCATGTGCCGAAAGAAATTCTGGATCTTGAAGGTGAAGTTGAAAAAATAAAAGTGTCCAAGAACCAGGTTGTGAAGAACCAGAACTTTGAGGAAGCAGCCAGGCTCAGGGATCTCGAGAAGCGGTTGCTGAGCGATCTTGAGATCGCCAAGCGCGAATGGGAATTGAAAGCGCAGGATATGGTTCACGAAGTAACCGAGCAGGAAATTGCCGACGTCGTTTCAATGATGACCGGCATTCCGGTAAATAAGGTTGCGCAGTCCGAGTCAGAGAAATTGTTGAGAATGGATATTGCGCTGCAAGATCAGGTCGTTGGGCAAGACGAAGCGCTTGTTAAACTCACGAAGGCAATTCGTCGCACACGCGCCGGGCTGAAAGATCCAATGCGTCCCATCGGGTCATTCATTTTCCTCGGCCCAACTGGCGTGGGTAAAACTGAAATGGCAAAAGCTCTTGCGCGTTATTTGTTTGATACAGAAGACGCTCTTATTCGTATCGACATGAGCGAGTACATGGAAAAATTCAGTGTGTCACGACTTATCGGCGCACCTCCAGGGTATGTCGGTTACGAAGAGGGCGGCCAGTTAACCGAGAAAGTCCGCCGCAAACCGTATTCAGTTATGTTGCTGGATGAAATTGAGAAAGCCCATCCGGATGTGTTCAATATATTGTTGCAGGTCCTTGATGACGGAATTCTGACTGACAGCTTGGGCAGACGAGTAGACTTTAAGAACACGATTCTGATTATGACCTCGAACATCGGGACACGCGACCTCAAGAAAAACGGCGGCTTCGGTTTCGGTTCGGGTTCTGCGAAGCATACCATGGATTCGATGAAGTCCACGATCGAGGAAGCATTGAAGCGTGTATTCAACCCCGAATTTTTGAACCGGATCGACGACACAATCATATTCCACACTCTGGAAAAAGAACACATCATGCAGATCGTCGACATTCAAATGCGCAGTCTTCTGAAACGTATTTCATCGATGGGGATTACGATTGAGCTGACAAAGCCGGCAAAAGAGTTCCTGGCAGAAAAGGGGTACGACCCTGCATTTGGCGCACGTCCTCTACGCCGGGCAATACAGAAGTATCTTGAAGACCCCATCGCGGAAGAACTCCTGAAAGGAACATACCCTGAAGGAACCGCCATTCGCGCCAAAGTGAACAAGAACGCTGATGAACTTAAATTCAGCATCGTAACGGCCGACCAACCGGACACGGCAGAGGAAGAAGAAGAAAAATCGGCTGACGTCTCATAAGTTGAACCGGCGGTGGAAACCTTGTGCGTTCCCTCGCCGGGTATGTTCTTACCTTCGTGCATTACAAGTTTGCTTACTCTCCGGCAAAAAACAAACTACATCCGTGTAGTTATCGCTCTGCATTATAGCGCGGCGTGACCTCGTTCATCATACTCCATATATTACTAACACTGGAAGGGACAAGGCATTTGAAAAAAGTAGCGGCGAATATATGTCGTGATTGCGGAAATGTGTTTCGCGGAAAGATTGGCTCGTATCGTTGCACGGAATGCGCAAAGAAAGAAGCTCTCTATAGGGAACAACGTGAACGTATGCGCCGGGCTCTGCCGTTCTTTCTCAAAACAAGTACTTGAATTCTTATCACCTCCCACCACAAGAGTCTTCTCCGCTCTCAGGAGGAGACTCTTTCGTTTACCTGCCCGATCCTCCATACCATTACTGCTGAAACACATCCTGCAACAAACGTCGCAATCCACAACACGGAAGATCCGAACCACTCAATTGCCGATGTTCCAAGCCATGCGCTGAACGCAAAGCCTATTTCGAACGGCAAATACAAACTCTCAAGAGAAATATTCGACAAACTTCTTCTGCAAGAGACAGACGAAGATTTTCTTACGCTTGACGCGTACAAGCATTTGGAATAAATCAAACCCCGCTCATGTTCACCACCTGATTGCGCCCTCCTCAAGTCCCTTACATTACACAGAGTATTAGGAAACCCTTCAGTGATTTCTTATCTTTATGCCAAGCTTGAATGGTCGAGATAGTAGCCCAAATACCCGCTTATGCCCGCTTTGGTGAAAAAAATTCACGTTCTCTTGGTTGAAGACAACCGCCTTTTGCGTGAGGGTCTCACCTCCATGCTGGGCGAGCAGCTCGATATCAAGGTAATCGCCTCCATGGGGAATGGGGATGCCGGCGAGAAAGCGAAAAAATTCAAACCTCATATTGTTCTTCTGGATTTGGGGTTGCGAACTGTAACTAGCCTGCGCATAATCGAGCAACTCAAGAAGATAAATCCAAAACTAAAAATCATCGGGATGGACCTTCTTCCGGTGCAGTCCGAGCTTGTTGAATTCGTGCGTGCGGGAGTTTCTGGCTTCGTACTTAAGGATGCCACGTTAGATGATTTCCTGAGAACCATTCGTTCCGTGGCGGAGGGAGTGGATGTTTTGCCGCCACCTCTCACCGGATCTTTATTTTCTCAGATTGTTGAACACGCAACGCGGGCAACGAAAGGAAATCCCTTCCGATCCGTGAAGATGACCAATAGGGAACGGGAAGTTGTGGCGCTGATCGCCGAAGGACTCAGCAACAAGGAGATCGCAAGCCGTCTCGATCTCGCCACTGACACAGTAAAGACTCACGTACACCATATCCTCGAAAAGCTTGCACTCCATACGCGTCTTGAAATTGCCTCATACGCACATACTGACGAAACCTTCGGATTGACCTTCCGCGAACACAAATCGACTGGCAAATAAACTTCTGTTCGCCCATCATTCCCTCCCCTGCGTTTAAATTCACTCGTCTTTAGCTCCCCCAAAAGGACTACATCTCATTTCCACCTTCTGGTGTATTACATCCTATCTCAAGGCTGTTATACTGTATTTATTCTGTAATGGATGAATACCTCCACTTAGTACTCAAACACATAGAAGTAATTGCTAAAAAACTCGTTCTCTGAAATACATCGGACGGAGAGTGCCGTGAAAAAACTGCGTATTGGAATCATCGACCTTGTAAGCAAAGGTCCAACGAAGGCACTCTGGGCGCGTGTTATGAACGCGAACCTTGCCAGCATTATGCCACAAGTAATCGCGGTGTGGTGTAAAGATGAAGGGCACGAAGTTACGCTGCTCTGTTACACCGGTTTCGAGAACCTCGTCGAAGAATTGCCGGATAACCTCGATATTATTTTTATCGGAGCGTTTACGGAAGCAGCCCAGCTCGCTTATGCGCTGAGCGCTCAATTCCGTTCACGCGGCGTTGTGACTGTGCTCGGCGGTCCGCATGCACGTTGTTACCCGCAGGATGCAACGAATTATTTCGATTATGTGTTGGGTTTTACCGATAAATCCCTCGTCAAGGATGTTCTGCGGGATTGCTCGCAGCATAGGCCCGTGGGAATCCGGCTTGACGCAGGAAAGCAGCCATCGCATCTTCCCGGCATACGCGAACGCTGGGAATTCATCGAGTCAACACTCCGCAAAGCACCGCTGATAAAAATGGTGCCGATGATTGGCAGTCTGGGTTGTCCGTACACGTGCAGTTTTTGTATCGACTCGACCGTTCCCTACCAGGCGCTCGACTTCAACGTCATGAAAGAGGATTTGAAATTCCTCCGTACAAAATTCAAGCGGCCGCTTGTGGGGTGGCACGATCCAAACTTTGGTGTCCGCTTCGACGATTTTATGGATGTCATTGAAGAGTCAACGCCACCCGACAGCATCGACTTTGTTGCGGAAAGCAGCCTCTCGCTTCTTTCGGAGCCGCATATGAAGCGGATGAAACACAATGGCTTCAAAGCTCTTCTTCCGGGAATCGAATCATGGTATGATCTGGGAGATAAATCGCGGACCGGCCAGTCGCAGGGGATGGAAAAAGTTCGCCGAGTTTCCGATCACGTGAATATGATACTGCGGTACATCCCGTACATCCAGACGAACTTTGTTCTCGGGCTTGATGGCGACGCGGGCGAGGAACCGTTCGAGCTGACGAAGCGATTTGTGGATTTGACGCCGGGCGCGTTTCCCGGATATTCACTTCTCTCTGCATTCGGGCAAGCAGCGCCGCTGAATCTCGAATATCAGCGCGCCAACCGCATTATTGCTTTTCCGTTTCACTTCCTGAATAACAATGCGGCAATGAACTTGAAGCCGTTGAACTATTCCTGGACGGAATTCTACGATAACGTAATTGATCTGACAAAGTATACATTTTCAACACGCGCTGTGGGCCGCAGGCTTATGGCGACGAATGCATTTGTACCCCGATGGTTAAACATGGTGCGCGCATTCTCATCCGAGGGGTATGGGAGAATTCGCCATTACAACGAAGTACGCCGGAGACTTACCGATGATCCGCAGTTCCGGCGGTTCTTCGAGCAGAGAACGAACGTTCTGCCTCATTTTTACGTCGAACAGGTGCAGAAGGACTTGGGGCCAATGTGGGATTGGCTGCCCAAGGAAGCCCTGCGCCACGATCCGAACGCATACTTGAAATCTGAAATCCGGCGCGAAGCAGAAATATCTGAGCCGCGGCGCATGGTGGGATAAAAGATTACCCCAAATACAACTCAAGCAAGAAAGAAGTAGGAGGCTACTATGTTCAAGAACGATGCAGGTCCATCCCCTTCACTTGCCGCCCGTATCAGCGGCAAAAAAGAGGCGATATTCGTCGGATGGCAAACCACAATGTCCGGGGAAATGTTTCCACTCTACACCATTACAGTGGAAGACCACCCTCTATATCATTCGACAGTGAGTGAGGCCCGTCTCCGCAATCTGCAACTGAGGGTTCCGCGGACTCCATCTCCTTACCCCGATCCGGCACCATCCCCATGGCATACCATGGGCGTCGAATTGGACAGTCCGGCAACCGCGAAGGAAGCAATGGAGGCCGCCAAACTGGATTACACAGTGATCTCGCGGCCCATTAAAGAAATCCTCGTTGTGAAGAACAACGATTGGACAACGATGCGAACAGATAAAGATCAGGTGCTGGGCATCGTCGGGGAAAGTTACGAGCCAATTCAAAATATCGATGCGTTTAAATTTTTCGACGCGTTGGTTACTGAAAGTGAAGCTATCTACGAAACCGCCGGCCTTCTGGGGCGGGGTGAGCGCATCTGGATGCTTGCGAAACTGCCGGGGTTCATCAAGGTTCACGGGAAAGACATCGTCTACAAATATCTCCTTCTTACAAATAGTCATGATGACACTTCACATGTTCGCGTGAAAGTCGTTCCAATCCGCCTTGCATGCAACAACACTCTCTCCGCCGCGTTGAAGGGCGAGGGGGAATTTCATATCGATTACAAGGAGGATTTGAAGCGAGTCCATACGTTGCTCGAAGAGACGAATTCCCTCTTCGCCCAAGTCGACAACATTTTCAACAAAATGTCCGTTACAAAAATAACAGAGAATCAGATGCGGGACTATGTGGACAAGTTGTTTCCCTTGGAGGAGGAGGATCCGCTGCACGCCGGAGAAATCCGTCAGAACATTCTTAAACTCTATGAAACAGGCTTGGGATCAGATCTTGCCCGCGGGACGTTGTGGGGCGCGTTCAATAGTGTTACCGAGTATACAGATCATTTGATGCCCAACGAAGACCCCGACAGCCGGCTGCATTCAATCTGGTTCGGCCGCGGCGAACAATTGAAACAGAAAGCGTTTCAATTGGCGGAAAACATGATGCAGGCATAAGGAAAATTCACGAAACCACGAGGGCCGGTGTCCGTACGGGTACCGGCTTTTTTATTGGATGAGGCGGAACGATTCAAAATATTCTCATCATAGCGGAGAAGAAGATAATGGGAAACACCCTTATGGGATGCCTGCATAACAAAGGCTACAAGGGTACGACTTTGGAGTCGTACGGGAAGATACCCGATATAGTTAAGGAGTTAGCCCGCCGGAAATATGCCATGGTTATTGCGACGAATACAAGTCTGTCGCCATCGCAAATCCAGGATGTCGTTCCGGCTATCAGGGCGCAATCTCCGGAGGCGCGCATAATCGTTCTTTCCGGGTTTTATACCACGGATTTCTGCTCTGATCTCAAAGTAAAAGGAGTAGACGGATGCCTCCCCCTTCCCTTTGAGGAGATTGTTTTGATGAATAAAGTTGACGAGCTGTTGTCCATACCAGCATTCTGATTCCGAAGAGCATTTTCTTTCAAAAAGAGCTAACCACTCTTTCATCCTTTAGATTGATTCCATTGAGGGGTAATCAGAGTAGATTGATAACAGTCAGTATGGATAATTTCCCTTACCTGTAGAAATTTTAAGCGGACATATAGCAAAAGGAACTACACAATGAACTGGGATCGGATTGAAGGACAATGGAAGCAGCGAAGAGGGAAAGCTGTTGGCCATTGGGGAAAAATGATGAACGACGAGCTTGCTGCCATCGGCGGCAAGTATGAAGAGCTCGTTGGAAGGCTTCAAGAGAAATATGGAATTGCCAAAACAGAAGCCAAACTTCAGGTTGAAGAATTCAAAAAAATCGCCGGAGAATTGAAAGACGCCAACCGCAAGCTGGTGCAATTACAAAAGACCGGCCTCAAAAAGGAACAAACAGGCGGAAGAAAAATCGTGAAACCGAAAATCGAAACAAAAAGAAGGAGATAGAGTGTTGGATTACAAATTCCCGGCTTTGACGAGTACCGAGCGCCGCCAAATGGAAAACGCCGTGAGTGGTGAAGCGGACACGCAACTATGGTGTGTTGTTGTATTCAGCGCGATTCTTAACACGTACACACTTATCCTGATTCAATAAGTACGGGGTCTGAGCGGATAGCAGGGTTCACTCCCGGATCATACAGAGTTTTGCCTAGATGCTTTTCTGTATGAGGATATTTTGCACTAATACATTGAATTCTTGATTGTCGTTACAGCACCGAATGTCTATTATAAAATCCGAGAAAATGAAGTATGAGTTGTTTCGATGAAATGAATCTCCGTGGGCTTGCTGCAACAGCCGGGCTGCCAGAGGATGAAAAGTCGTGGAATGAGGAACAAGTGGAACGATGGATTCTCGTCGTGCATGACTACGAAGATAAGCTAAGCATCGAAAAATTGACGAAACAACTGGGACGGCTTAGGCGGGAGAAAAATCCTTACTGAGCAATCCCTCTAACGGCGGCTTCAGGAGCGTAATTTCTCCCAAAACGAGAAGTAAAACAAACAGCCAGGAATCATCCCCCCTCCCCTTTGTGTGAGAGGGAAATAGGTGAGGCTCTAATAACTCGAGAAAGAATTTCCGTTTCGTGCAAACCAACAAACCGATAATACGTTTCCTCAAAATTGCAGGCACAGTCGCTCTCATTATCATCGGAAGTTTGATTGTGATCGCTTCCGCGTTTCTTTTATTCCCCGATTTTTTTGTCAACCGTTTTGCCAAAGAAAAAATTGAAAAGGCGTTCGCCGAACGGTACCCGGCGTACTCGCTGAGCCTGGGAAACATTCACTACAACGTCTGGGGAAACAATGTAGTTTTCAATTCGCTCGATCTGACTTCAAAGGACTCGAGTTTTGCGTGTGCTGCCGCATCCGCAGCCATACGAGGTGTCGATTGGTGGAAGATACTCGGCGGCGAAGACACCGCGTATTTCTCCTACCTCGCCAGCACGCGCATAAACACGGAAAACATAGTCCTTTCGTTTCCCCGGTCTCACTATGAACTTCGATGCGATCGTCTGCAGATTTCCGTGCCGGATTCAAATATAGTTGCAGCGGGGCTGGCATTCGATCACTTATTGGAGAATTCAAAAGATTCAAATTTTACATGCGCGGTCGCATCCGCAATCCTGAACGACGTGGATTGTCTGAGGCTTCTTGGTGGCGAAGATACCAGCCATGTTTCGCCGTTCATCCGCGCGCACGGAAACGCAGAGATGCTGATGTTCACATTTCCGCGGACGCATTATGAGCTTCGATGCGATCGCCTTCAGATATCTGTGCCGGATTCAGAGATTGTCGCCGATTCAATAGACCTGCGGCCGCGGGTGGAAGATGCCGAGTTTTTCGCCGATAGCAAATTCCGCAAAACCCGATTCCGTTTCAGCGTCCCCCAGACAAAAATTATCGGATATGATATACTCGCCACGATGCGGGAGGAAAAAA
>JBBRUI010000072.1:0-15903 GCA_038247945.1 Bacteroidota bacterium
GCCATCGTGCCGCTCCTCAACGACCTCTACACCAACGAATGGCGTCTGCTCATGAACTTCTTTCTCCCGTCAGTCAAACTCACCGCCAAACAACGCATCAAGTCTCGCACCATCAAAACGTATGACTCGCCAAAAACTCCGTTGCAACGCGTGCTCGAATCACCACACGTCGCTCCTCAACGGAAACGGGAACTCAAGGATCTCTTCCATCAGCTGAACCCATTCCTTCTGCAGCAGTGCGTGGACAAGAAGATTCGCATAATCCTCACACGGGCTTCACACTCGATACCGTGAACCGTGATTATTGTGAAAGAAAAAACTACTTGCTTTCTCCCTCCGTATGGTTACATTTTGCTATGAGGCAACGGGAGGTATGGGAGGTGATTATCGAGCGATCCGTAAATCCAGCTGATTGTTTTCATACGAAGATTCAACGATGGGCTCGCGTCCGAACCAATACAGAGGATCGACTGTATGCGGATCGTAATCGTCGGTTCGCAAAATGAAGCAGAGCCAGGTCTGTGGCGGAAAAACTCCCCAATGATCAAGCCTGATAACTGTGCTGTCGCCAGCAAGTATGGTTCTCTTCCCGATGCCGCCCATGTAGGGAAATTTCTTGCTTTCCTTGTCGCGCCAGTTATCGGTGTAATTAAATATGTGTGTGCCGTTGAAATCTCCCGTCCCTACATTTTTTACATGAATTGTAAACATCGTCATCGGCTGTCGCCGCCCCTGACTCACGAAATCTTCAAAGACGAAATATTCAATCCCTGTAATTGCAAGATCGGGGAGAGGACCGCTTGGCGGTTTAATTTCGTTCCGGGGCTGGCGCTCGAGTTGGGTATAGCAGGAGGCAAGGAAGAGGCCGAGTAGCAGCATATTTGCAGGCTGTCTCAACGTATGGGAATCCAATCCGGATGTGCGTTGATAACCAATGATGTAACAGAATAGGAATCATTAACACGAGTAGCAAGCCTGGGAAGCGCATCGGTCAACTTGAACGCCAACGGGATTCTGTTTATCTTTGATACAGAATCTGTGTTTTTCTATTCCTACCATTGGATGAACGATCATGATATTCGATATTGACCTGATTGAACAAATCTACGCACGAACACCGAAACGCCTGAAGGCAGCACGGAAAGTTGTCGGCAAGCCTTTGACGTTGACGGAGAAAATTCTCTACGCACACTTATGGCGGCCACCGGAGAACCCGTTCACACGCGGCGAATCGTATGTTGAGTTTGGTCCGGATAGAGTTGCGATGCAGGACGCTACAGCGCAAATGGCGCTCCTGCAATTTATGTCTGCCGGAATACCGACTGTTGCCGTGCCGAGTACAGTCCACTGCGACCATTTGATTCAGGCGCATGTTGGTGCCAGGGCGGATTTAGCGCAGGCATTCACGGACAACAAAGAAGTATTCGATTTTCTTTCGAGTGTTTCCAACAAGTATGGTATTGGTTTTTGGAAACCCGGTGCGGGAATCATCCACCAGGTCGTGCTTGAAAATTACGCCTTCCCCGGTGGTATGATGATCGGAACAGATTCGCATACGCCGAACGCCGGCGGACTCGGGATGATTGCCATTGGCGTTGGCGGTGCTGATGCTGTGGACGTGATGGCAGGGATGGCGTGGGAGCTGAAGTTTCCCAAAGTCATTGGCATACATTTGAAAGGCCATATGAGCGGATGGACATCTGCAAAAGATGTTATCCTGAAAGTCGCTGGCATCCTGACGGTGAAGGGTGGAACGGGCGCAATCGTGGAATATTTTGGCGAAGGGACGAAATCCATTTCCGCGACAGGGAAGGGGACGATCTGCAACATGGGCGCGGAAATCGGAGCGACGACTTCGCTCTTCCCGTATGATTTCCGTATGGCGGATTATCTTCGCGCTACGGGGCGTGCAAAAATTGCCGCCCTTGCCGATGAGATCGCTGAACACTTGACTCCTGATCTTGAAGTACTCGAATCGCCGCAAGATTTTTACGATCAGATTTTTGAGATCAACCTCTCCGAGCTTGAGCCGCTTGTGAACGGACCTTTTACGCCGGACAAAGCGTGGAGGATTTCAGAATTTGCAGATGCTGTTCGTGCGAACGGATATCCTGAAGAGATCCGCGTCGCATTGATTGGAAGCTGCACAAACTCCAGCTACGAAGACATCGAGCGTGCGACAAGCATCGCGCAGCAAGCGCTGAACAAGGGATTGAAGGCGAAATCCGAATTCACGATTACGCCCGGTTCCGAACAAGTACGGGCAACAATTGAGCGCGACGGCCACTTGAAGACGTTGACAGATGTTGGAGGAATGGTTCTTGCAAATGCATGCGGCCCATGCATCGGACAGTGGAAGCGACACGATGTGCAGAAGGGCGACAAAAATTCCATCATTACATCTTTCAACAGAAACTTTGCAGGACGCAACGACGCCAATCCTGATACTCATGCATTTGTGGCAAGCCCGGAAATTGTCACGGCGTTCGCGCTTGCAGGCAGACTCACGTTCAATCCGTTGACCGACACGTTGGTGAATGAAAACGGCGAGTTGGTGAAACTTGATCCCCCCACAGGCGATGAACTGCCAAAGGATGGTTTCACTGTTGAAGATTCCGGATACGTTCCGCCGGCCGCGGATGGAAGTGCGGGGCAGGTCAGTGTTGATCCGGCAAGCACGCGCCTGCAAATCCTTGAGGCATTCCGGCCGTGGGATGGATTAGATATTTCTGAAGTTCCTGTACTTTTGAAGGCGAAAGGAAAATGTACGACCGACCATATTTCTCCCGCAGGCAAATGGCTTGCCTATCGCGGCCATCTTGATAATATCTCCAACAATATGTTTATCGGCGCAGTGAATGCATTCACCGGAGAGATTGGGAAGGGGAAGAATATTTTTACAAACGAAGCCAAGGAATTCTCCGCTGTTGCGCGTGAGTACAAAGCATTCGGTATGGGATGGATCGTGATTGGCGATGAAAACTACGGCGAAGGTTCGAGCCGCGAGCACGCTGCCATGGAGCCGCGGTTCCTTGGCGGGAAAGCAATTGTGGTTAAGAGTTTCGCTCGTATTCATGAGACGAACCTGAAGAAGCAGGGAATGCTGCCCCTGACTTTTGCTAATCCCGCAGACTATGACAAGGTGAGGGAGTTTGATCGGGGTTCTATTGTTGGATTGGAAACGCTTGCGCCGGGTCTTTCGCTGATGATGAGGCTGAAACACGAAGACGGTTCGATGGATGAAGTGGTGCTGAACCATACATTCAATGAGAATCAAATTCATTGGTTCAGAGCGGGCAGCGCGCTGAACCTGATTGCGGCAGAGGGAAAAAAGAAAGCCGGTTCTTCTTCGAAAGTAAGAATTGTTGTAAAGAAAAAGGCTGTGAAGAAGGTTGCTAAGAAGGTTTCAAGGAAGTCGAAAAAGAAAGTTGTCAAGAAAGCGAAGCCGAAAGCAAAGAAGAAAACTGCCAAGAAGGTTGCGAAGGCGTTGAAGAAGTCAGCAAGAAAACGACGCTCAGAAAGAATCAAGTAAATCCTTTGTCGTCCACAGTGACTCCATGAAACGACGTTTGTATGCCGATACCTCAGTGATCGGAGGATATTACGATGTGGAGTTTGAGCGGGAGTCGAGGCGGTTTATTGAAGCGGTGCAGGAAGGAAAATTTATCTTGCTTACGAGCGGTGTTGTGATAGAAGAAATTGAGGAAGGGCCGGAGAATGTGCGAAAACTTTTCTCTTCTTTGCCCGTTGAGGCAACTGAGATCATACCGTTGACTTCCGAGACTATTGATTTACGCAATGCGTATCTTGACGCTGGAATATTGGATAAAAAGTGGATTGATGACGCAACACATGTTGCTGCAGCGACTGTTGCGCGGGCAGAAGCGATTGTCTCCTGGAATTTCAGGCATATTGTGCGGTTGGATAAGATGAAAGCCTACAATCGAATCAACTTCTTGAACGGATACGGCTTTCTGACAATCATTACTCCGAAGGAGATAGATTATGACGAACCAGACACCAAAGAATAAAGAGTTTGATTGTATTGAAGAAAAGCGAAAAGCGCAAGCCAAGATCTCCGAGAAGATCAAAGGTCTCTCGTCAGAGAAGGAAATCGAGTTTTTTAACAACGCTGCAAAACGTTGGAAGGCGCGAGTGACCAAAGAACCCGTGGAACATCAGTAATTGTTCTCAAGCGGAGGGGCACTCCGTCATTTTTGTCTGAAGACAAACTGTTCATTCAAACACATACAGAAGGGAAGCGCACATGCGGTACGACGAAAGATCGATTGCACCATTTAGAGAAGAGCTGACTCGAATTGGTTTCCGGGAATTAAACACCGTTGAGGCAGTCGATGCAGAAATTGCAAACAAGCAGGGAACAAATCTCTTTGTAGTCAATTCCGTCTGCGGCTGCGCCGCGGGGAAGGCGCGCCCCGGTATTGCGCTGGCGTTGCAAAAATCTGAACTCAAGCCGGACCGGCTGACCACAGTATTTGCAGGCGGCGATGTTGAAGCGACAGCCCGACTGCGGGAACACTTGGAGAATGTACCTCCGTCATCCCCATCGATTGGGCTCTTCAAGAACGGCGAACTCGTGCATTTTGTGCCTCGCTTCCAGATTGAGAACCGCGATGCAAATCAGATTGCACAGCATCTGCAGGATGTGTTCAAGGAATTCTGCGGACCCGAGGTTGAAGTCGCAGTAAAGTAGTGGTCGAATCGAGCGGATAAGTAAAAAGGCGTCGAGAGACGATAGCTTTTTCTCAGTCTACAAGTGCCGCGTGAAAAGAGAATGGACAAATTCCAGAAACTCGTTGAGTTCATCCTTCTTGCACAGTCCGATTCAAATATTTCCTTTGAAGACTTACGCGGGTTGCTTGTTTGGCTCGGCTTTGAAGAGCGCATACGCGGCAGCCATCATATTTATCGAAAACCGGGAATAGAAGAACGGATGAATCTGCAGCGGGAAGGTTCAAAAGCAAAGCGATATCAAGTGAAGCAAGTACGTAATATGTTAGTCAAGAACAAACTGGTGAATATGCAATGAATTCAAAGTACGAAATCATACTCTATTGGAGCGACGATGACTCTGTTTTTATTGCAGAAGTTCCGGAGTTGTCGGGCTGCATGGCGCATGGCGACACGCAGGAAAGTGCACTTGAGAACGCCAAGCAAGCTATTCAATTGTGGATTGATACTGCTAAGGAATTCGGTGATCTGATTCCAGAGCCGAAAGGAAGGCGATTAGCATTGGCCTAAGTCTCTGATACATCCGATCTGCGCTCAATGTGCCTCCAGCCAATTCTTTCCCACTCCAACATCAACATGAACCGGCACGGCAAGCTTCAGGGCATTTTGCATTTTTTCCAGAACTAATTTCTTCATCATTTCGACTTCTCCGGGCGGAACCTCAAACACCAGCTCGTCATGCACCTGCAAGAGCATTCGGCTTCCAACATCTGACTTCCCGCCTACCTGAGAATCACTCCGGCGGGCGGGCTGACTTCTGCCGTCTGCCGTCTGACCTCTGACCTCTGGCCTCTGACCTCTGATTTCCCCAACGCTTCATCAATCCGAATCATTGCAATCTTAATCATGTCCGCCGCCGTTCCCTGTATCGGCATGTTGATGGCCTGGCGCTCGGCGTTTGATCGGACGACGAAATTCTTGCTGTTGATGTCTGTGAGATATCGCCTGCGGCCAAGCAGCGTGCTGACGTATCCCTTGCGTCGTGCTGAATCCATCGTGTCGTTGATGTATTGCTTCACTTTCGGAAACCGTTCGAAGTAGCGCTGGATGATTTCTTTTGCTTCACCTTGACTTATTTCAAGCCTCGTTGCAAGCCCGAACGGCCCGATGCCGTACATGATTCCGAAGTTTACTTCCTTCGCTTTGCGCCGCATGTCCCGTGTAATCTCAGACTGTTGTACTCCAAATACTTTCGCCGCTGTTGATGTGTGAATATCTTCATTATTATTGAATGCTTCGAGCAAGCCTTCGTCTGCGGAGATATGCGCCATCACGCGCAACTCGATCTGTGAATAGTCGGCGGACAGGATGAAATTCTTCTTGTCGCCGGGGATGAACGCCTTGCGGATGGCTTGTCCAAGTTCGGTGCGGATGGGGATGTTCTGCAAATTCGGGTCGGCGCCGGATAGCCTTCCGGTAAGCGCGACTGTTTGATTGAATGATGTATGAATGCGCTTTGTTTTCGGATTTATCAACAGCGGCAGTGCGTCCACGTATGTCGATTTCAGCTTTGAAAGCTGCCGGTACTCAAGCATTCTGTCGATGATGGTATGCTGGCCGCGCAACGCTTCCAAAACACCCGCATCCGTTGAGAAACCGGTTTTGGTTTTGCGGACAGTCGGGAGTTTCAGCTTGTTAAAGAGAACTTCGCCGAGTTGTTGTGTTGAATTGATGTTGAAGCGCTCGCCAGCATCTTTGTAAATATCGCCGATCAGATTTTCTAATTGTCGTGCAAGATCCTTGGACATGTCTGCGAGATAAGGCACGTCCAATGCAATGCCTGCCGATTCCATGCGCGCAAGAACGGAGACCAGCGGAAATTCCACCTCCTCGCAAAGCTTGAGTTGTTCCATCTCCTTCAGCTTCCCAAGCTGGCAATTGTAAGTACGTAGCGTTATGTCCGCATCTTCCGCCGCGTATTGCGCCACTGCTTCGAGCGACAGATCTGTGATGTGCTTAAGACTTTTTCCCTTGCCGACCAAATCTTCGAACGATGTGATTTTGTAGTTCAGACATTCCATCGCCATGGCGTCGCGGCCATGCTGGCCATCAGCACGTAACACGTAACTTGCGACCATCGTATCGAATTCGACTCCCTGCATTTCAATGCCGTGCAAGTTCATCACCAGCATCGTATACTTCAGGTTATGCCCTACTTTTTTGATGGCGGGATTTTCCAATATCAGTTTGAGTTTGGAGAGAACCGTGTCGAGCGGTAAAGCGGGTTCAGCATTTGTCGATGTTGGAGTTTGAGGATTTGGCGCAGAGAATAAATCCCCCGCCGGAAAGCCGGAGCCGGCAGAGCTTTCCTGTTTCAGCGGAATGTAGAACGCCTCCCGCTCTTGAATGGCGAACGAAAGTCCGATCAACTCCGCCTGCATTGCGATGCTTGATGTGGTTATGGTTTGTACAACGAAAAGTTTTGCCGACTTGAGTTGTTTTGCAAATTTGTCGAGTGCTTCGGAAGTAGCAATTGTATGGTATTCATGCTGATCGGAATGAATATCCGTCACATCTCGCGGCAACACCGCAGGGGTATCGGCCGGTTTGATTTGAGTTTCAATCACTGCCTGAACGACGTTGCCGAGTTTGTTCGCGAGCGAACGGAATTCCAATTCACCGAACATCCGTGCGAGCGTGCCCGTGTCGGGCGGTGCCGCTTTCAATTTGTGAAAGTCAATGTCGACCGGAACATTTGTATCGATGGTAACCAGTTTCTTCGAGAGGAACGCGAGCTCTTTGTTGTTGATGAGTTTTTCCCGCACGCCTCTCTGTCCGATCTTGTCGATGTTGTTGTACAACTCTTCCATGTTTCCATACTGCTGAATGAGCGGGATGGCGGTTTTCTCTCCGATGCCCGGAACGCCGGGAACGTTATCACTCTTATCGCCGATCAGCCCGAGCACGTCGGTTACTTGTGCCGGAGCTACGCCGAATTTTTCCAGCACATGCTGCTCCTCTATCACTTCCGGATCGTCGCCTCCTTTGCCGGGGCGGAGAATTTTTATGTATGGCGTGATAAGCTGCATGAAGTCTTTGTCGCCGGTTACCATGTACGTTATGACGCGTTCTTTCTCCGCACGCCGCGCCAACGTTCCGATGATGTCGTCTGCTTCGTAGCCGTTCAGTTCAAGCAAGGGAATGTTAAATGCGCGTACAATGTCTTTCAGCAATCCCATTTGCCCGGACATGTCCTCCGGCATTTTATCGCGAGTCGCTTTATACGCGGCGTACATTTCATGGCGGAACGTCGGATGCTTTGTATCGAAGACTACGGCAATATGGTCGGGCTTTTCATCTTCGAGAATACGCATGAGCGATGTAACGAATCCGTAGATCGCGCTGGTGTTTTGCCCTTTGCTATTGATGAGCGGTCGCGTGATAAATGCAAAGTAGGCACGGTAGGCGAGCGCCATACCGTCCAATAAGAAGAGCCGTTCGGGTTTCGAGTCCTCAACCGCTTTCGGAGGAAGAGTCTGGTCTATATCGGTTAAGTCTCTAGAGTTGTTGGAGTTCATAGAGTGGTTGACGAAAAGAAAAATGCAGTCTTTCAGTTAATATACGAAATCATCAACGCACTCGTGGATTGATACGCGTTAGGGATACGAAGGGTTTAGTGCCGACTGTTTTTCAAGGCGGCACCGAAGTGAAACGCAGCCCGGAGTAGCCCGACCCCGCTTGCTTTTCAAAGCGGGGGAACGCCCGAAAACAAATAAAGATCGCTACTCACGATTCCGTCGTAACGCCGCCATCGGGAGGAGACTCGCTGGTTGCCGCTGTTGTGTCAACGTGCTTGTGCACTTCAGCCATCTGCGTCCAGATAATAAGCGCAACGACGAGAGCGAGAGAACTATTCACGAGGAATGCGTCGCGGATGCCGAGATATCCGGCAACCAATCCGCCGAGAACCGGGCCGAGCATGTTGCCAAGAATCGTCATGCTGCTCGCGATGGCGATCATGCCGCCCCGACGTTCGGGAGGTGAGTGAAGGCTGGTGAGCGAATACAGCGCGGGCAACACGCCGCCGCGTGCAAATCCGAGCAAGCCCCGCAAGCATGCAAGCTGAAACAAGCTGGTGACAAGATTGTGTCCGATGTACGCAACGCCAGTCAGCGACATGCCAATGAGCAATCCTTTCTTGTATCCTTTGCGGTCGTTGCGCTTGCCCCACCACGGAGCGGACATAATTGAGAAGAGTCCGGTGACGGAAAAAATACTTCCGGCAAGGGTCGCCATGTATTTTGTGTCTGACCGGAAACTTTCGACGAACAGCGCAAAGATCGGCTCCACCATCAGCACAGAAACTTGTCCCACCACCAGACACAGCGCAACAAGCCGGAGTTGTTTGTTCGTATACATCAATTTGTAGTTGTCGAACACGGAGTACCGCTTGCCTTCCGGTGCATCGGACTTCACTTCCTTCACGCCGTAGATCACGGCCACCGCTCCCATAGAGCAGAATGCAGCGGTGACGAAAAATATCTCGCGGTATCCAATCAAGTCCGCAAGCAGGCCGCCGAAGAACGGGCCAAGTATAACGCCGCCCGATGAAGCCGACTGCAACACGCCGAGTGCATAGCCGACGCGTTTCCTCGGCGCGCTGGTTGAAACAAGCGCGAGCGCTGAGGCTATGAATCCGCTGATGGCGCCCTGAAAGATTCTGAAAAGGAAAACCTGCATTACGTTTTGCGCCAGGCCGATGAGTATTTGAGAAACGGCGAGTCCGAACAGCGCCCGGATAATCATGGGCTTGCGGCCGTATTTATCTCCTAAATTTCCCCAAATGGGAGTTGCAAAGAACGCAGTGACGAATGGCCCTGCGAATACGAGGCCGCTCCACCGCACGACTTCGGCTTGGTCTGTAACGCCCAATTCACGGATGTAAAAAGGGAGGAAAGGAACAACAAGGTTCATCCCTACCATTGCAACGAACTGCGTCGCCCAAAGGACATAGAGATTTTTACGCCAGAGGTCCATGCTAGACCTCAGAGACAAAAGAAAACCACAAAGGCACGACGACACAAAGTATTACAACGGAAGATTCGGTGAAAGGACTCTGTGAAATTTGGTACCGTGATGTCGTTGTGATAAAGCTATTTCTTTTGGGCTGGGGATAAGACGGAGAGAACCGCAAAGTCATCATTTCTTTTTCTGTTGTGCCTGCCAATCCCGAAATTGTTTTAGAAGGCTGGTTCGCATTTGCGCTTCGGAGGAGACTTTTGTCTTGACGTAGAATTCCTTGGCATCACGTTTCCAAAAAACTACGGGCATCCATTGTTCCGGCTGCGCACCGTTTGTCTCGACGAGAGTTTCCGACGAAAGCGGATTCGACGCAAAATACATGTACGGACTGTCCTTGTCAAATTTGAAGAAACGAATGGACGCGAGACTGTCGAACGTGAACGATACTTCGCCGCACAATACGCCCTTCTCTTCGTACAGCCGTTTCTTTACGTTCCGGTAGCCCGGATTATCTTTTTCGAGTTTGCCTCCGCTGACGTAAAGCTCAATCAGTTGCTGAAAATCTTCCGCCCGGATATCCGTCGTGTCGTCGCTTTCGGAGAGTATATTGATGAACTTGATTGTCGCTTCACCGGAGTTAACGCCGGTGAGTTTTATGTGGTATTCCTTGCTCTCCACAGTCAGGCAGCCTGAGAAGATGAACGCAAAAAATACGAGGAAGAGATTGAGAGTCGATTGTTTCATAACGCGGAGTTAGTTATTGGTTTGATGAAAATATACCAAAACAGTCAGGGAGTTGCAAAGGAGGGAAGCGTCCGGTGGTGTCTCACATTGAAATTTTGTTGTCATGCTGAGATGCCTGCCCGCCATATTGCTCCGCGAGGCATGCGGGCTTTTGCTCAGCACCTATCTTCAGATTGCGCATTATAGATTCCGAACAAGAGCGATTCGGAATGACACTCTCAAACTGAGACATTACCAACCGTCCTGATTCCCGATATGGACGGAACCCTTGAAGCATCCCCTCATGCTGAATCGGAATTCAGGAGAAAGGTTCAACTCCACGTTGATAGTCTTCATCAATTGGCGTATCTTTTTTCAGTTTGTTAGAAATCCATTCATGACGACCACATCCCTGCATGAAGCGAAGCTGGAAGAAGCTTCTTTTTAACGCGCTCAATTCTGTCGATTATGCCGCAGGAATTCCCAAGAACAAATCGTATGTGTTGCCACTGTATCTTCGCCGGGGAGTTGACGTACTGACGAATTGTATATCGTCTTCGGTTGAGTTTCGCTCATACGTGAAACTGTTCGGCGGACTTACGCTCGATGGTTCAAATCACGCCACGATGACTTTACGACAGCACTATTGAACTCAAGACCAAAAGTTTTCTTCTCTTCTTCGCTCTGGACGCCGTTCATTGAGGAAGATTACAGGATTGTCTCGAAGTATTTTCCTGTTCGGAAACTGATTGCGGACAAGTTTGCGGCAATCCTACTGATTCCGTTGGAAGTCCTGCGTTCCGATATCACGTTCTCCTGGTTCGGTTCTGTGTATGCCGGGTACACGGTTTTTCTGGCAAAGGTATTCAAAAAGAAATCGCTTATTGTCGTTGGGGGAGTCGACGCCTCGAAAGACGCCGAGATTAACTATGGCATTTGGTTGAGCCGCTGGAAATCAGTGGTCGTGCGTTATGCGTTTCGTCATGCGGACAAGTTGTTGACAGTTGATCCATTTCTGGAGAAGGAAGCGAAGCGGCTTGCCGAATACGACGGAGCGAACATTACGACGGTCGCTACCGGTTACGACGCTGCAGCGTGGAGTGTGGGGGAATCGAAAAAACAAATGGTGCTGTGTGTTGCCGCATGTCAGGATGAAGACAGAATGAAGAAGAAAGGTATTGAAAAACTCTTTGCCGCAGCGCGCGCGCTGCCTGACATTCCATTTCAAGTCATTGGCATTCACAACAATCTGCTTCCGAAAGTCAGACTGTTGGCACCGCCGAATGTGGAGATTATTTCTTACGTCCCGCGCGAGCTATTGCTTCCCTACTATCAACACGCTAAGGTCTATTGCCAGCCATCGTTCACGGAGGGTTTGCCGAACACCCTCTGCGAAGCAATGCTTTGCGGCTGCATTCCGGTTGGAACGATTGCCGGCGGAATTCCCACTGCAATCGGCGACGCGGGATTCCTTGTGCCGTACCGTGACCAGGATGCTTTGGTGCAGGCGTTAAAGACAGCGTTGTCTTCTTCCGTAAGCGCAGGCGTCAAAGCTCGTCAAAGAATCCTCACTGAATTCACCGTTGAACGACGCGAGCAAGCGCTTCTTAAAGTTATCCGTGAACTTGCTGGATGAAAAAAGCTCTCAAAAATATTATCGCAGTGTCTCTCTCCGCTGTCCTCAGCAGGCTGCTGGGATTCGGAGCGAACGCATACCTCGCACGAATACTCGGGACGTTTGGCTTTGGTGCAATGAGTGTCGGGTTTTCAGTACTCAGCTATGCAGCGATGCTTTCGAGTCCGGGCGTGCAGGTGGCGGGGACCAGGCATGTTGCATCGACGGGTGGCAATGCGAATGAGTATGTAAGCAATGTTAACAGTCTTCGGACTCTTCTCGCTGTCGGATGTTCATTGATTGTGGGAGTTATCTCATGGGCGTTCATTCATCCTGCATCCACTGCTTTGACGGTATTTATTTTTTCACTCTCCTCAATTCCAATGGCTTTTTCGTTGGATTGGTATTTTCTGGGGAAGGAGAATCTCGTGGCATCGTCGGGTAGCAAAGTGGTTGTCGCGGGAATTTACCTTGTGTTTATTTTATTCCTTGTCCGAAGTGGTGGCGACATTGTTTGGACTGCAATCGCTTTTTTGATTGCAAACACTCTGGCGACCGCCTGGTTATTTTATTTGTACCGACACAGCGGCCAACGACTTCATTTAGCTGTTCGGTTGGATGAGTGGAAGAAGCTTATTCGCAACAGCCTCCCGCTTGGCATCTCGTCGTTCCTTGCTCAAACAATTATGAACGTGCCGGTATTGATTGTGGGTGCGATAATTTCTTCGCACGCCGCCGGATTATTCAACGCGGCAATGAAACTTATTTTTTTTGCTTTGATGATCGATCGTGTTTTCTACGCAATGTTCTTTCCTGTAATCTCCCGGCATCGGGCGGGCGATATGCAACAGTTCAAACACTCCGGCGCTTTAGCGTTGAAGATTGTCCTCGCTGTGTCGGTTCCGGTCGTGGTTGCGGGGAGTGTCTTCGCTGTAGAGACCGTGCATTTTGTTTATGGAGCAAGCTTCATGGATGCCGCAGCACCTTTCCAGATTCTACTTTTGTATTTTCTCTTCAGCGTTGTGAACACTGTGTTCATGAGCGTGATGATTGCTGATAAGCGGGAGGCTGAATACCTTCGCATCATGGCGTTTGGGACCGGAGTGCTTGTTGTTTTATGTGTGATTCTTTCTTTCACGCACGGCCTCATCGGGGCAAGCGCTGCCGTGGCCACCGGCGAAGGAGCCATGACTGTCCTGCTGCTGGTGAAAGAAGGATCAAATCTGTTTCAAAAACTTTGGAAGCTTATCATTCCTGCGCTGATCTCCGGCGCTCTGATGTTATGCGTGCTGCTCCTTTTGAATTCGTGGACGATGTTTATGGCGGTGCCTGTTGGGCTGATTGTATTCGCAACTGCGTTGTGGCTTCTCAAAGGAATATCGAGTGAGGAACTTTTCTTCTTGCGGGGGAGATTCTTATGAGGCTTCAGGTGGGAGTGATTGCACAATCGCCGATGTGGGAACAGTTGCTCGCGCAAGAGGGAGTGCCGTTCCAATTTATTTCTTTCGGACAAATTGATGACAGCGCGGTCGTGATTGTGAATCGTCCATTGAATGCTGAAGAGCAGAGGCAGGTGGAAAACTATCTATCTTCCGGCGGCGCCGTGCTTGGATTTGCAGGACACATGGACGGTGTAGGCGGAACGACAAGCAGGAGAGAACAGATAGATTATCTCCTCGCCGACCACGATGAAATATTTCCCGACATTCAACTGCTTGACCTTTCGGTGATGGGCGAGATTCCACGTGAAGCAAACTGCCTGAGGACTCAGACAAATACATTTGGAGTTTTTGCGGGTTCCATGAACGGCGGCTACGCGGTGGTTCTCCCATTCGATCCGGTTGCAGCCATGACAGATGTGCGTGTGGCAAATATAAGTTTCTACGCAACCCGCGAGCGGCTTCCATCTGAAAGAGTTTCTGTTGTGGGGAAAGGGGAGATCCGACAATTGTTGCGCAGGGCTCTCGAATACTTGTTCCGCATGCGCAACCTTCCGTACGTTCACGTCTGGTACTATCCCAACGGGATGCAGAATATTTTTTGCTTTCGCATTGACACGGACGGCGGCAGCAGGGAAGAGGTTGACCAACTATACCATATTGCCCTCCAGCATGACATCGGGATGTCGTGGTTTGTCGATGTGAAGAGTCATGAAGAGTGGCTTCAGCATTTTGCATTTCTCACGAAGCAGGAGATTGGCGTCCATTGTTATGAGCATCAGACGTATGAGACGTATGATGCAAACCTGAAGAACATCTCAAAGGCAAAAACCAAGTTGCAACAGGTGGGGCTTAGCGCGAACGGTTTTACTGCACCATTTGGCATTTGGAATCCGGCGCTGGCAAGAGCAATTGACAAGCTGGTCTTCGATTACTCTTCTGAATTTTCTTATTTGTATGATTCGCTGCCACTATATCCGTCTCACGGAACTGAAACCTTTCTTACACTTCAAGTTCCCGTACATCCGATCTGTATTGGCAGCTTGAGGAAGGTGGGATATTCTGAAGGCCAGATGAAAGAATATTTTCTCCGTGTAATAGATGAAAAACTGCTGCGCGACGAACCGCTGTTTTTATATCATCATCCGACTCATCGTTGTTGGGATGTCGTTCGCACCATGTTCCGGTACATCGAAGAGAAGCGAATCGAGAATATTACAATGATAGACTATGCCCGCTGGTGGGGAAAACGGCTCAGCTATCATCCTGCTGTCGCCGTGGATGGTAATATTCTTTCGGTGACGAGCAAGAAATCTCCGCATGATTCCGTGTGGTTGCGCATAGTCCGCCCCGATGGCGCGGAGACATGCCTTGCACCCAATGAAACGATCAATATGGAATTGCTTCACTGGTCTCCGCCACGGAAAGAGTTATCTCCTCCTGCTGACCTTCGCCGCATCCGCGAGTTCGATCCGCGGGGAACATTAGGCAATCTGTTTACAACGATAACCCGAAAGCTCTCCGGAAGGAAAGCAACCAAATGATCCGTGTCCAGGCTGCAAGCTATCAGGCTATGTCCATTTTGCACGGCGGCCCCAATACGCAGCTTCGCAAAACAATTCAATACATGGATCAGTTCGGCGTTGAAGCCGAGATATTCAATCCCGCGTCTGGATTCAGGAAAGAAGACTGCGATCTGTTTCATATCTTTGCGGCGAACATCGGCACGTATCATCTCGCAAATGAAATTCGCACGCTCGGTGTACCGCTGATTGTCTCTCCCATATTTTACCGGCTTCAACCGCCGGCGGCTTTCAGAAGCATACTTGGCGGAACGCGGCTGCTTCAGAAATTCTACAAAGCATTCTGGACGGACATTGCTCTCACATCCGACATATGTAACTGGTCGGAAAAACTTCTCCCGAACTCCCGTGCCGAAGGCGCCTTTGTTGAGTCAGCTCTTGGAGTTCCTGCCTCAAAAATTACTGTTATCCCCAACGGTGTCGATGAAAGTTTTTATCATGCCGACCCGGGATTGTTCCGGCAAAAATACGGACTCGACAAATTTATTTTGAATGTCGGGCACATCGGCCACCGGAGAAAGAATGTTCTTGCACTCATCAAGGCTCTCGGCAGAATTGATCATCCGGCCGTGATCATCGGACGGGTGATTGCCGGAGAGTACGGCGATGCGTGCGTTCGCGAGGCGGCGAAACACAAAAACATTTTGCTGATTGAAGGTTTGCAGAACGATTCAGAAATGCTCGCTTCAGCGTATGCTGCAGCAGACGTGTTTGCGCTTCCGTCCTTCTTTGAAACCCCCGGCATTGCCGCGCTTGAAGCCGGCCTCGCGGGCGCCAAGATCGTAATCACTCCCCACGGCGGAACAAAAGAATATTTTGGCGAGATGGC
>JBBRUI010000073.1:0-15718 GCA_038247945.1 Bacteroidota bacterium
AGACTTGATTGAAGCGATGAAGATTGCAGACAGAGCGGAGAAATTGAAAGCGGAATCAACCACCAGCTAAGGTTTATCTATTTCCTTTAATCGCACTTTAGAAAAAAAATCCTTCAGAATTCCCCCGCACTTTGCTTCCAGTATTCCCCGAACAAGTTCGACTCTGTGGTTCAACCTTTCGTCCTGAACAATATTGTATAATGTTCCGCATGCACCTGCCTTCAAGTCGGCGGCGCCATAGACTAGCGTTGGAATGCGGGCGAGAACAATCGCCCCGGCACACATGGCGCACGGTTCAATCGTAACATACATTGTGCAATCCGCAAGGCGGTGATTGTTCAGTTGACTTGCCGCTGCAGTAATTGCAATAATCTCTGCGTGGGCGGTTGGGTCTCTGAGCGATTCAATCTGATTATACCCGCGACCGATAATTCGGTTGTCATGAATGATGACCGCGCCAATGGGCACTTCTTTTCTCTTGAAGGCCTGCTCTGCTTCCTTGAAAGCAGATTCCATCCATCGTTCGTGGTCGGTCATATTACTTTTTTGGGAGAGAGATGGAAAGAAAATTTTCTCGTGCACCCGGAGGGACTCGAACCCCCAACCTTGAGCTTCGAAGGCTCCGACTCTATCCAGTTGAGCTACGGGTGCATTGGTGAAAGGAAAAATTGTCAACCGACAGGTTTTCTCCGAAGGAGACCTTTGGACAGTTGACAATTTTTTTGTGCGGCCGGAGGGAGTCGAACCCCCAACCCCCAGCTTCGTAGGCTGGTGCTCTATCCAGTTGAGCTACGGCCGCAACAGTATAATTTTATTCGAAAAAAATTAGTAGCCTTAACGGGAATCGAACCCGTATTTGAGCCTTGAGAGGGCTCCGTCCTAACCGTTAGACGATAAGGCCGTTGGCATTGCGAATTTCGGATTGGTGATTGTGGATTGAAAAGCTACCACAATCCGCAATCGACAGTTGGCACTCTACAATGGATTTGCTGCCCCGTAAGGATTCGAACCTCAATAAGCAGATCCAGAGTCTGCCGTCTTACCATTAGACGACGGGGCAAGAAAAATTGTACACCAAATTACGGAAATGTCGTTGGGAAGTCAATGAGCGGCCATATGGGGTAGTGTCTCAGTTTTGCTCTGTCATTCCCGCATGTAGTTAGCGGGAATCCAGTCAAAGGTTTCTAGCTTTTGCGTCGGCAACGGGATCTGCAAACTGTTTGACAATCCTTTCCGAATACAATACCTTGGGACAGCTTTGAAGCAGTCTTTCCTTGCTTTCCGCTTCTCTCATCCCTTTCAACTTCATAGGAGTTTCTCGTGATAAGCATATCCCGTATTGCTTTGGTTTTGGCTATGGCTTCAGTTTGCTCTATACCGTATCCAACTGTAGCCCAAACAACGGGGGGAAGATGGTCCATTGGTATTCATGCGGGAGCAAATATCTGGATGAATGATATGAACCAACGGAAAGTCGGTGAAGGCGCGGAGATGTATCTACGCTACGGCGTCTCCCGCGGATTTTCTCTGGGCATTCAGGGGGGATACGAAGAACTCAAGTCCGGTCAAAAGCCCGCGTACAAGCCTCAACTGCCGAACGATTACCTGAAGTTACGGGCAGGCCATGCGAGTCTTGTTGGCTGGTTCCATTTTTCTCCGGGAAAGAAATTCGCACCGTATTTCTATCTGGGTGGCGGCGTTATGATGTACAAGGGCGTCAATGGCATAAACCTGAATTTCCCTGATACAAAAAGATATATATCCTTTCACATCCCGGCAGGAATTGGATTCGAAGCCTTCATGGGGAAAAGCGCTTCGTTTACGATGGAAGCAAGCGGAAGAGTTCTGGATGACAAAACGGAATTTTTCAAATTCCAGGCTCCGGATTGGTACGGCAGTGTCAAAGCCGGCTTCAATTTTTATTTTGGCAGAAGTGAGGTGGATGACGATGATGAAGACGGACTAACAAATGTCCTGGAGGAACGGTTTGGGACTGATCCCCATTTTGCAGATACGGACAAAGACGGATTGAAAGACGGAGAAGAGGTTAACAGATACAAGACGGATCCGCTGAAAGCCGACACGGACGGAGATGGCCTAACGGACGGAGATGAAGTGTTGAAGTACCGCACCGATCCGGCTCAAACCGATACTGACGGCGATGGACTCTCCGATGGTGTTGAGATTAACAAGGATGGTACTGATCCGTTGAAGATTGACACTGACGGCGATACATTGACCGATGGAGATGAGGTGTCGAAACATAATACCGATCCGTTGAGAGCCGATACCGATGGTGACGGACTCTCGGATTGGGACGAGGTGAAAGTATACAAAACCGATCCGACCAAGAGTGATACCGATGCTGACGGGTTGACTGATGTCGATGAAGTCCGCAAGTACAAAACGGATCCAAGCAAGAACGACACGGATGGTGGCGGAATAGCGGATGGTGCGGAAACCCTGAAAGGAACAAACCCTCTCAACCCGAAAGATGATTTGCCCGGCGGTGCGCCGCTTGTTCTCGAAGCAGGTAAGCGACTTGTGTTAGAGGGAGTAAACTTTGTCTCCGGCAGTGCCAGGCTGTTGCAGAATTCCGGGAAGACACTCGAACGGGCGAGACGCGCCCTTGTCAATAATCCGGCGGTGAAAGTGGAAATTGTCGGCCATACCGACAACAACGGCAGTGCGAAGATGAACATGTCTCTCTCTCTTCGCAGGGCACAGGCCGTGAGGGCATGGCTGGTGAAGAAAGGAATTCCGGCGTCGCGGCTCACCTCAACCGGCCGGGGGCTGAATGAACCTCTCGACACGAATGGAACGGCGGAAGGTAGGGCAAATAATCGCCGGATCGAATTCCGTGTGAAGTAATATTGCAGCAATGTCCGTCTGGCCATTAGTCAGACGGTACTCTTTTATTGATGGATTCCTTGATTTGCCTGAAGAAAGCCGGCCACTTCATTTCTCAAGAGATTTCAGCCCTACGTGCGGCCTGCAGATGATGTCCATTTCGTTGACTTTCAAAGAGGCTTTAGGTAACTTTGGTCGTAATTTCATTGCTTCTTCGTTACTTGAAGGAATTGGTTATTGATTACGAAGTATGGGTATGATGTTGTCGTTGTCGTTCTCCTTGTTGCTGTTGTTGGATCCCTGCTCAGTTGGAATTTTATTGAATGGAATTGGCTTCGGTTAGCTTGCATCGGCATTTTTCTCGCATTACTGATCTTCACGCTTAACTTCTTCCGTGATCCGGAGCGTACCACTCCACAAGATGAGAAACTTATCATCTCCCCTGCGGATGGAACTGTAGTCCTCATTCAGGATGTGTACGAGGATGAGTATCTCCACGCGGATGGAGTTCAGGTTTCAATCTTCATGTCGCCCCTCAATGTACATGTTAATCGCTACCCGATTACAGGCAAGGTTGGTTACTTTAAATATATTCCGGGTGAGTTTCTTGTGGCATATGAAGAAAAATCTTCGTCGAGAAACGAACGTACGCACATTGGCGTCGAAAACCTCCATGGAAAAGTATTGTTTAAGCAAATCGCCGGATTTGTTGCCCGCCGTATCGTCGCTCCGATACAGGTTGGAGATTCAACGCGAGCGGGCGAACGTTTCGGAATGATAAAATTCGGTTCTCGTGTAGATGTCATAATGCCAAAGCATGTCAGTGTCCGGCTGAAAGTAGGAGACAAAACTGTTGCAGGGGAAACAGTGGTAGCAATCATACCTTGATTCGCACTTGTTTCATAATGAAGGCGACGCCATGAGAATTACGCGCGCAGTGGTTCCCAGTTTGTTTACAGTTTTGAATATGTTTTGCGGATTTAACTCCATCCTGTATGCGACGAAAGATGATTTCGTCTCCGCCGCCTGGTTTATTTTCCTCGCTGCTGCGTTCGATGCTCTCGATGGAGTAATGGCGAGATTGACAAAGTCGTCCTCCGAATTCGGAGTGCAGATTGATTCCCTCTCGGACGTTGTCTCGTTTGGCGTGGCGCCCGCCTTTCTGGCCTATCAATTACACCTGCACACATTTGACACGGCGGGTGTTCTTATCAGCGCCTGTCTGATGATATTCGGGGGACTTCGCCTTGCAAGGTTCAACACGCAGCTTGTTGGTTTCGATAAAGATCATTTTGTCGGATTGCCGATTCCCGCAAGCGGACTGACCATCGCAGCCTTCGTTCTCAACTACTGGAGTCCCGTCTCAGGCCTGGAACCCACTGCCGCAAAATTCCTTCCGTGGATTTGCGTAGCACTCGCGCTGTTGATGGTGAGCAAAATAAAGTACGACACACTTCCCAAAATCTCTCCCCGTGCAATCAAGAAGGAACCGTGGAAATTTATCTTTGCCGTACTCGCAATTATAGTGGTATCAGTGACAAGCGGCAGCGCTCTCCTTCCTCTCTTCGGATTGTTCATCCTTTTGGGAATCATTCGGTATATCGGCAGCTTCATTAAGCATCTTCTGCATAACGACAAGCTGGATGAGGAAGATGCGGTTGAACCAACACGCATAGATGTATAATGTATCTTTCAAAAATCAGAATCACGCTTCGCAAATCCATTCTTGACCCGCAAGGGAAAGCAGTTCAACACGCCATCGGTACAATGAATATTGGCGACGTTAAAGATGTGAGGATGGGAAAGTATATTGAACTGACCATCGACGCGGATAGCGAGAATCTCGCCCGCGCAGCTACAGAGGAAGTCTGCAAGAAACTTCTTGCCAATCCGGTGATGGAAGATTACCAATTCGAAATCGAAAAAGTATAGATGAGCAGCAAAGTGAAATTCGGTGTCGTTGTGTTCCCCGGTTCCAACTGTGACCACGACGCGTACCATGCATGCAAACACATTATGGGTCAGGACGCGGAATTTCTCTGGCACAAAGAAGCTGACCTGAAAGAATCCGATGTAATTATTCTTCCGGGCGGATTCTCGTACGGTGATTATTTGCGCTGCGGCGCGATTGCCCGGTTCTCTCCCGTTATGAAGGAAGTTGTTCGCTTCGCACAGAACGGCGGAACGGTGTTAGGTATCTGCAACGGGTTTCAAATTCTTGTTGAAGCCGGACTGTTGCCGGGTGTGTTGTTGAGAAACCGGTCTTTGAAGTTTATCTGCAAATATGTGCATTTGCGGGTCGAGAATGCCAATACTCGGTTCTCCTCTGCAACCACAGAAGGAGAGGTATTGGATATTCCGATCGCACATGGAGAAGGGAATTATTTCACGGACGCCGACACATTGAGTTCTCTGCAAAGCAATAATCAGATTATTTTCCGATATTCTACAAGAGAGGGCGAGGTGCCGGATGATGCGAATCCGAACTGCTCCCTTTCAAATATTGCCGGCATTGTCAACGAAAGCGGAAATGTTATGGGGATGATGCCGCATCCCGAACGGGCTTCCGATCCTGTGCTGGGACATACAGACGGTCAAAAGATATTCAAATCACTGATTGAACATTTTGTGTTTGGCGAGCAGCCATCCATGGCGTCCGCTGAATCTGAAAGGAGATTATGATGGGAAACTTAGGTGCTACGGAAATCATTCTTATTGCTCTGGCGATCCTTCTGTTCTTTGGAGCGAAGAAAATCCCCGACCTTATGGGCGGGCTCGGCAAAGGAATCCGGGAATTCAAAAAAGCATCGCGTGAAATCGAGGAAGATGTGAATACCGATGTAAAGAAAATTGACGAGACAAAGAAAGAGAAAGACCATGTTTGAAAATATCGGCGGCACCGAGCTGATGGTCATCCTGTTTGTCGTGTTTATTTTCTTCGGACCGAAGAAATTGCCCGAGATCGGCAAAGGGCTCGGCAAAGGCATAAGCGAATTCAAGCGAGCAATGCGCGGCATTCAGGATGATATTGAGAAGGCGACAAAGCCGGACGAGTTGAAATAACCGAGGGAGGAATTATGCGAGCCGTGGAATTTCCAGCTAAGATGTCGACGGATGGAACGATAACTCTTCCCGATGATATCAAACAGAGTCTTTCTGTTGACGAAGACCTGCGTATAGTAATTTTTCGCCGCGACTATGACGACAGGGAAGAAGAACTTGCCTTCATGAGGGCAGGGATAGATCGCTTCTTTGCTGACGACTGCGAGGCAGACAAGATCTACGATAGGATTTGACAGTGAAATCGTTCAAGGCTGGGGACATTGTCTTAGTTGACTATCCGTTTTCCGACCAGACTGAAACGAGACGTCGTCCCGGTCTTGTGTTGATAGACGCAGGTGATGATGACATTGTCATTGCCCGAATTACAAGCCAACCCCATCAATCTTCGTACGATCACAACTCGTGGAATGGAAACAATCGGGGTTGGCTCATCCATCTATCGTCCGTTTGCACAAGCTCAACACGTTTGTTAAACGCGACGTGGTCAAACACCTCGGCACATTGACGGAGTTGGATTTAAGAATACTCCGGCAGTCCGCGCAAAGAATTTGGCAGTCCATCTAATATTCTCCCTTTCCATCCAAATCAAGAATTGTAGTGGTTGATCGCATAACCTTCAACGTCACACGCAAAGCAATCGAAGCGGGAACGACTACAGTTGAGCGGGTGATAGAGAATTATCTCAACGAAATTGAAAACAAGAAACGCTTAAACGCGTTTCTTTCCGTTTTCCCCGAGAAGGCTCTTGAGCGCGCTCGCGAAGTTGATCGGAAGGTTGCAGTGGGGAAAGGCGGTAAACTTGCCGGGATGGTTGTCGCCATCAAAGATGTCCTCTGCATGAAAGACGAAGTCGTTACATGCGGCTCGAAGATTCTGCAGAACTTTACATCGTTGTACGACGCAACGGCTATCCGGCGTTTGCAGGACGAAGACGCAGTTGTTATCGGGAAAACGAACATGGACGAATTTGCAATGGGCTCGTCCACGGAGAATTCTGCATACGGACCAGTACTCAATCCAGTTGACGAAACAAAAGTACCCGGTGGTTCAAGTGGTGGCTCGTGCGTTGCGGTTGCCGCTGGGATGGCGCACACCGCGCTTGGTACCGACACTGGCGGATCAATCCGGCAGCCTGCGTCATTCTGCGGCGTTGTGGGAATGAAGCCGACGTATGGCCGGGTGTCGCGCTACGGATTGGTCGCGCTCTCATCGTCGTTCGATCAGATCGGTCCGTTTGCGAACTCCGTTGCCGATGCAGCCAGAGTGCTGCAGGTGATTGCCGGGCATGATGAGATGGATTCAACATCTGCCGTTGTTCCTGTTCCCGACTATCTTTCATTCCTCACAAAAGATGTAAAGGGTTTGAAGATCGGATTGCCGCGTGAGGCATTCGGTGAGGGACTGAACGATGAAGTTCGTCAGGCGATTGAAAGAAGCATAGACAAATTGAGAAATGCCGGAGCGGAAATAGTCGACGTGCAGTTGCCCCACTCCGAATACAACATCTCAACATATTATGTCCTTATGACCGCAGAAGCATCGTCTAACCTTGCACGCTACGATGGTGCCCGCTACGGTTATCGGTCGCCGGGAGTAAAGGAGTTAAGTGAGATGTATGTGAAGTCGAGGAGTGAAGGTTTTGGTGCCGAGACGAAACGTCGCATCATGCTCGGCACGTACGTTCTCTCTGCCGGCTATTACGACGCGTACTACCGCAAGGCGCAGCAGGTCCGGCGGTTGATCCAAAATGACTTCTTCAACGCATTTAAGACTGTCGATTGCATTTTGATGCCCACCACGCCGACAACGGCGTTCGCGTTCGGCGAAAAATCGGACGACCCGCTTGCGATGTATCTGTCCGACATCTATACTGTGTCAGCGAATCTTGCGGGAATTCCCGGAATCAGTGTCCCGTGTGGAACGGACAGCAAAGGTTTGCCGATTGGTGTGCAGTTGTTGGGCAAGCAGTTTGATGAGGGAATGATTTTAAAAGTTGCGGATTTTTTAGAAGGAAAGATAACCCTGCCTCCGGTCTACGACTCTGCAGAGCAGGCAGGCACGACGACACAAAGGCACAAAGGTTATGAATGAAACGAAAACCAAGAAGCGGCTCTCGCGTTCGCCGGAAGAGCGTTTCGACGCGGTCCATCAAATCCGTAAAGAGCATGCCCTTCGGCGGTATGGATCTTACGGACGACTTACAAAGAGTTTATCGTATCATTAAACGCGTTTGACGCTCTCGTGGCTCACAGGCTTTGATTGATGGGGGCAGGTAAGAACAGTAAATAGGCTGATTCATCAGCCTTCTTTTGACCAGCGTGACCATTCATGGTCATGCGAGAATGTGAGGTGAACGATGGACACCTTGCAATGCCTCTTCGGTCGCCGTGAACGACGACCTTGGTCGAACAAATCATCCTGAAGGATGATGTCAGTCCGAAGGATACTCAGCACTTGTTCTTTGTTTGAGGTGAGGAATGGATACGTTTAATAATGCCATCGTGGGAATCATCTTTCTGCTTCTGAGCGCAGCGGGAACATTTCTGATGTACAAGCTGTGGGGCTATCCGTTCGATCACGAGAAGCTAAAGAGTACCGCTCCGCCGGGTTTGATGCAACTCCATCATTACATCGGCTACGCGTACGGCATCATCTACATTTATCTGATGTCGCAGATGGTGCCGCGATTGTGGTCGTATCAGATTGAATTTCCTGCGAGGACAGTTGCGCATTTGATGTTGGGAATGTCGATTGGCATCCTGCTCGTCGTCAAGATTTCGATTGTCAAATGGTTCAAGCACCTTGAGTCAACGTTGGTGCCGTTCCTCGGGACGATGCTGTTTGTCTGCACATTTCTGCTTATCGGACTTTCGGTGCCGTTTGCCTTGAAGGAACGCTTCCTTGAGCGAAGCGCGGTTGGTGGGTCGGCGTTTAGCAATGAGAATATTGAACGTGTCAAGATGTTGCTGCCGAAGGCTGGATTGCCGGGCGAAGTGAGGCTTGATGAACTTGCGACATTCAAAAGTTTCAAAGAAGGCCGAGATGTGTTGCTCTCGAAGTGCGTGCAGTGCCACGACCTTCGCACAGTACTGGTGAAACCACGCACGCCTGACAATTGGGTGCAAACGGTAAGCCGGATGGCGGAGCGTTCCGTGTTTACCCCGATTTCGGACGCGGAACAATGGCGTGTCGCAACGTACCTGATTGCAATTTCCCCCGATCTGCAAAGGGGATTCAAAGAGAAGAAGCAACAGGAAAGTGAAGCAGCGAAGAGTAAGGCGGCAATTGCCGAAGTTTCAAAACCAGCAGTTGATGTTGCGTTGAAAGAATTTGATTTGAATATTGCGAAGCAGACGTTCGAGGCAACATGCACGCAATGCCACAGCTTGAAGAATGTTGAACGCAAACCGCCCGGCTCCGCCGATGAAGCGAAAGTGTTGGTTGCGCGTATGGTGGATAACGGACTCGAAGCAGAGCAAGAGGAGTTGGAGCAGGTGGTGTTTTATTTGGTGAAGACGTATGCCACTAAACCCTGAGCCGTTTTTTGGCGAAGGGTCTTCCCGGTTTTGGGATTGTTCAAGTAATGCTTGTTGATTATGCAAAATTGCATAATGTAAATTTGCATAAATGCTTCTTGGCGAAGGGTCTCACCAGTTTGTGGATTGTTGGGTAATGAACAAATGCTGGATTTTCCATGGCTAAGAACACATCGGAGCTTGTTCTCTATCAAACAGATGATGGACAAACAAAAATTCAAGTCCGTCTGGAGAATGAAACGGTCTGGCTGACGCAAGCGCAAATGGTGGAGCTTTTTCAGACTACCAAACAGAATGTCAGCTTGCACATGAGGAACATTTTTGCTGAGCGAGAACTAAGCGAGGATTCAGTTGTCAAGGAATCCTTGACAACTGCTTCGGATGGTAAGAACTATGCGACGAAATACTATAATCTGGACGCGATTATCGCGGTCGGTTATCGTGTTAAGTCGCATCGGGGAACACAGTTTCGCATTTGGGCGACCGAACGCCTCCGAGAATATATCGTTAAAGGCTTTACGCTGGACGATGAGCGGTTGAAAGAATCGGGTGCGTCGAACGCCTACTTCGATGAGTTGCTCGAGCGCATCAGGGATATTCGGACTTCGGAAAAGAATTTCTACCACAAAGTCCGGGAGATCTACAAAATGAGTGCAGACTACGAATCATCCACTCAGGTGACGCAAGAGTTCTACGCGACGATTCAGAATAAATTTCACTGGGCGATACACCACCATACTGCGGCGGAGTTGATTGCCGAACGGGCGAACGCGACAAAGCCCAGCATGGGCTTGACGAATTGGAAAGGCTCGAAGATTCGGAAAACTGATATTACCGTTGCAAAGAATTATCTTTCATTGGATGAGTTGAAGCAACTCAACCTGCTTGTCGAGCAGTATCTTTCCTTTGCGGAATCGCAGGCGCTCCAGCGCAAAGTGATGTATATGAACGATTGGGTTGCAAAGCTGCACGACATTCTCACAATCAATGAACGGGAGATTCTGAGAGATGCCGGAAAAATCTCTGCGAAGCTGGCAGAGGAACGAGCAAGCAAGGAGTTTGAGAGATTTCAAGAGCAGGAGCGGAAGATTGACGCACTGAAAGAGACAGAAGAGTTGGCGAGCGCCGTGAAAAAGTTGAAGCGTGAGAAGAAGAAAAGATGATTTGATTGAAGTGAGGTTGGAATCGTTGGATAGATGTTCCTTGATTATGTAAATTTGCATAATGAACTCGTGAGGAGAAGGCCATGAAGTGCATGTATTGTAGTGGTGAGATGAAAAGAAAGACTTCTCCGTTTCACAAGAATCCGCGGAGAATAGCTCACGGAGTTCATATCATTCATAGATTCTTCGTGGTACGGAGGCTATTATGACAAGGGTATTTGTTCTTACACTCCTCATTGGAATTTGTTCATTCCACGGACAAGCGCAATGGTCAACAATGCCATTTGCACTGCAACGGGCAATCAACTTTATCCCACCATCGTGAATGACGGCGCAGGGGGTACGATTATCACGTGGTTTGATTTGCGCAGCGGCACTTTTGATATCTACGCACAGAAAGAAGAGGTTCTCGAAGGGATTCCTTCGGAATTCGCTTCCGCTCAGAACTGAGAAACAACACAAAAACAAAAAGGAAAAACCCAATGAGCATACTCGTCAATAAAAAAACCAAAGTAGTCGTCCAGGGAATTACCGGCGGCGAAGGAACATTTCACACGTCGCAGATGCTTGCATACGGAACGAATGTGGTTGCGGGCGTTACGCCGGGTAAAGGGGGAACAAAGTACAAAGGCAACGAAAAGGATCAGTTCAATCGCGAGGTGCCTGTGTTCAACACAGTGGCCGACGCGGTTAAGGCAACGGGCGCGGACTGCTCGGTGATTTTTGTGCCGGCGGGGTTTGCGTCGGACGCCATTATGGAAGCATCGGCTGCCGGCATAAAGGTGGTTGTGTGCATCACCGAAGGAATTCCATCGAAAGACATGGTGAAGGCATATGAGTTTGTGAGGAAGAATAGCACGGTCCTGATCGGGCCCAACTGCCCGGGCATCATCACTCCGGGTGAATGCAAAGTGGGAATCATGCCGGGGTTTATTCACAAGAAGGGACGAGTCGGCGTTATCTCGCGCAGCGGAACGCTCACCTATGAAGCTGTCGGACAGTTGACCGCCCTGGGCATCGGACAATCCACATGCATCGGCATCGGGGGCGACCCGATAATCGGGACACAGTTCATTGATGCAATCAAATTATTTAACGCCGACAGCGGGACGGACGCAGTAATAATGATCGGCGAGATTGGCGGAACTGCTGAAGAGGAAGCGGCGGCTTACATCAAAGAATATGTGAAGAAACCCGTAGTCGGATTTATTGCCGGACGAACAGCGCCTCCCGGACGACGCATGGGACACGCGGGAGCAATCATTGCCGGCGGCAAAGGAACCGCGGACGAAAAAATGTCCGCGATGAAAAAAGCAGGCATTCACGTCGTTGAGACACCGGCCTTGCTTGGTGAAACCATGCAGAAGGCGCTGATAAAGAAGGGACTTCTGAAGGCGGCAAAGAATCCGAAAACAAAAGTACCGAAAAGAAAAACTGCTCCGGCGAAAAAACGGTCATCCGGGAAAAAGATATCACGCAATAAAAGGTGATGATTTTGTACGATGACAGAGGCGAACGGTTAATCAACTATCCACTCACATAAAAAGGTGTACCCATGAAAACCATTATCATCGGGGCGGTGGTGGCGGCAGTTATTGTTTTCATATTTCAAGCAATGTCGTGGATGGTGTTGCCCATTCACGAAAACTCCATGAAGTACTCGCCGCAACAGGACGCAATCATCGAGAACCTCTCACAGAATTTACAGGAAAATGGCGTCTATGCAATCCCGAATCTCCCACCCAACAGCAGTCGGGAACAGCATGAGGCTTTTGAAAAAAGCATGATCGGGAAACCGTTTGCCCTGATCCATTTCCACAAAAGTTATGACGGGATGATGACATCGCAACTCATTTATGGTTTCATCCTGGATTTGGTTGCTGCGCTCATTCTTGCCTATGTTATGTGGACCGCCAGGGATAGGTTTCCCGGTTTTGGATCGAAGCTCATTCTTGCCTTGATGTTTGCTGCGTTCTTAATTTTCCAGAGTTCATTGATGATGGCGAATTGGTGGCTAACACCCTGGCACTATCTCTCCGGCGAAATCATCGACCATCTTGTCGGCTGGACACTTGGCGGAATATGGCTGGCGTGGTGGACAGGAAGAGAACAGGTTGCTGCTAAACCCTGAGCCCGCTTTTTGGGCGAAGGGTCTCGTAACTCAGTCTTTTACAAAACAATTCAAACATTCAGACCCTTCTCCCGACAAAGTTGGGATCAGGGTTGAGACAGAAAGGATAATCATGGCTGTAGAACGTACACTCGCAATTCTCAAACCGGATTGTGTAAGAAAAAATCTTCAGGGCGAAGTGATTGCCCGGCTTCAAAAAGCGGGATTCAAAGTCCTTGGCATGAAGCAGATTCGCCTGACGAAAGAAACGGCAGGAGCCTTCTACCTCGTGCATAAAGGCCGACCCTTCTACGACGGACTGGTTGAGTTCATGACAAGCGGGCCGGTTGTGCCGATTGCGCTGGAGAAGACCAATGCAGTCGCCGATTATCGTACGCTCATTGGCGCGACGGACCCGAAGGATGCGGCGGACGGAACAATCCGTAAATTGTTTGCAGACAACAAAGGCGAGAATATCGTTCACGGCTCCGACTCGGCGGAGAACGGGAGGATTGAGGTGGCGTTCTTTTTTGCTGAGAGTGAGTTAGTGTAGAAGAAAATGTAAGTCGCGAAGATTTGTAGAGGTTGTTTAAAAAGTGACTTTGAAGAGTCATTGCGAGCGAAGCGAAGCAATCTCATGCCTGGACACAGGCGATAAAAAGGTATTGCTTCGTCGCTACGCTCCAGCTAATGACACAGTTTGTAAAATCGAAAACCTGCGTCACCCTGAGCGGAGTCCCGACCGCTTTCTCAGGTCGGGATGAAGTCGAAGGTTGCTCAGAGCAGCCTTCGACTCCGTTCGCGCAAAACACTCACTGCGCTCAGGCTGACGATTATTGCTGTGTCATTTCCCCAAATATCCATGCCTGCTGTTGGCGCGGTGATAAACTCGCAATGAATAGAAATTTCTTTTTGGACAACCTCTACGCATTTTGGGAGGAAAGGATGTCACTCAAACCCTGGAGAAAACTCTCCGAAGAAACTCTCTTTAAAAATAATTGGTGGAAGTACAAGCGGGATATGTTCGAGCTGCCATCGGGCAAGGTTGGAGAGTACAACTACGTTCACATCGGCGGCTCGGCAATGACTGTCCCTATCTTGAAGGACGGAAAGGTATTGCTTGTGAATCAGTACCGTTATTTGAACAACAAGGAGAGCCTCGAATTTCCATGCGGGAGTGTGAAGGAGGGAATGTCGCATGATGAAACTGCACTGCATGAGTTGACGGAAGAAACCGGTTACTCGTCGGGCAGATTTTTTCTTGCCGGGGAATTTAATCCATACAATGGCGTGACAAACGAAATCTGCAAAGTGTATATCGCCCGCGAGCTGCAACACGTTGGCGGCACGCCGGACGAAACGGAAGAGTTCGAGCTGGCTCCTTTGACATCCGATGAGATTGATGACAAGATTCGGAGCGGAGATATCTGGGACGGCATGACAATCGCCGCATGGTCTATCGTAAAGTTAAGAATCAGTGTTTAGAATATGTCGTCGTCCTGAGCGCCCGCCTGCCTTCTTGGCCCAATGAGGCGGGCAGGCAGTCACGCCATTGTTTGGCGGGACGGAGTCGAAGGATGGGACGGAATGACGATTGCGGCGTGGAGTATTGTTAAGTTGAAAGCGAGTCTAATGTGAAACTGACTGAAGACGGAAAACGGTGGACCGTGCTCTTGGCTATGGTCTTCTTTGGAGTGTTGGAGTGCTGGAGTGCTGGAGTCGCTCAGCAGAAGGTAAAGCTTGGCAACGACGTGTTGATGGAAAAGAATCTCGGCTTGCTGAAGGGTAAACGGGTTGGGTTGGTTGTCAACCAAACAGCGCGGCTTTCGTCGGGGGAATTTCTTGTCGATGCATTGATGCAGAAGGGAATGAATGTCGTGGCGTTGTTCGGACCAGAACATGGCGTACGCGGCGGGGCAGAAGCAGGTGAGAAGGTTTCGGATTCGAAGGATGAGAAAACGGGAGTTCCAATCTTCTCGCTCTACGGAAAGACGCGCAAGCCAACACCGGACATGCTGGCAAATATTGATGCGCTTGTGTACGACATTCAGGATGTCGGCGCACGATTCTACACATACATCAGTACGATGGGATTATGCATGGAAGCGGCAGCCGAAAAGGGAATTCCGTTCATCGTGCTTGACAGGCCGAACCCGTTGGGCGGAATAAAAGTTGATGGTCCGATTATGGAAGACTCACTGAAATCATTTGTGGGGATGTATCCGATTCCGGTTGTATACGGCTTAACGTGCGGCGAGCTGGCGACCATGATAAACGGTGAGGGCTGGCTTGGCGGCAAAGCAAAGTGCAAACTGACAGTGATCAAGATGGAAGGATGGAAGCGTCCGATGTTGTGGACCGGGACAGGATTGAACTGGATTGCCCCGTCACCAAACATTCCGACAGTCGAAGCAGCGTTCGCGTATCCGGCAACGTGCTTTATTGAAGCGACGAATGTTTCTGAGGGGCGGGGCACCGAAAAACCGTTCCGGTATATAGGCGCGCCGTTCATCAACCGGGAACGACTTGCAAAGAACCTGAACGAGTTATCTCTCTCAGGGGTGAGGTTTAGTCCGGTGTCGTTCACGCCGACATCCTCAAAGTTCAAAGGCGAGCGGTGTTCGGGAGTATTTGTGGTGGTAACGGATGCAAATGCTTTTGAGCCGGTGAAGACAGGTTTAGCTATCATCAGACAGTTGTTGGCGCTTTTTCCCCCGGAAGTTAAAGTCAACAAGGCTTCTTTCCTGCGTCTAATGGGTTCTCAGGCGGTTTATGACGAACTGATGAATTCTAGTCTCCCGTTGAAGGCGGAAGTCACGAAAGGTTTTGCCCGTTTGGGTTCGAAGTACCATTTGTACAGGTAACGGGTTTTGCTTTTGCGTGAGGGATGCGGAAGGTGCGAGCGTTGTTCAGCGAGCAGCCGACGACGTTCTTCAGGCGGCGGCCGAACGTAGTGAGCCTCCCGCCACAAATCGGCGGGATAAACTCCGCAGCCC
>JBBRUI010000074.1:0-15458 GCA_038247945.1 Bacteroidota bacterium
AGGTGTGAGGTAAGATTTACGGTACGACACTATGATGTTCTCATTCTCTGCTGAAATACCTGAGGTCGATCCATCGTTTGCCCGCGTAGCAGCCCAACATCTGCTCGATGGCGACATCCATCGAGCGGTAGATCTCTGCACACGCGGAATAGCGGCATTCCCCCGCTACGCCACGGGCTATTTTGTTTTGGGGAAATGTTACGAGTCGTTAGGCCGGACGGTCGAGTCGTTGGTGGAATATCGCCGCGCATTAAGCATCCTTCCCGATAATTCTGAAGTGCAACTCCTCGTAAAACACGCGGAGGAAAAAGAGCAGAAGGAGTTCCAGAAATTCGCCAAAGAGCAGGAAAAGAAACTCGATGGGAAAAAAGAAACGGTTCCTGTCGAACAGTTTCTGGCCAAGCAGCCAGCAGCCGAAGAAAGTGCAATCGAGTATCTTGCAAAACGCCTGCAAGATGTAAAACGGATGAAGCCCGAAACTTCTTCAGCATCTGAACCGGATGCTGTGGAGCCGGGTAATGAGCTGAGATTTGTTACTGTCACGATGGCTGAAATCTATGCATCGCAGGGGGCGTACCGTGAAGGGATTAAAGCATACCGGGAAATTCTGGACCAACGTCCGGAGGAAAAGGAACGGTATGAAAAAAGAATTCGGGAACTGGAGGAGTTGCAGACAAATCAGCGGGAGAAAAAATTGGAAGGTCCTAATAACAAAAAAGCCTCTTAGCTAAGAGGCTCTTTTCATTTTGTGCGCCGGTTGACTACTTCAACTTGTTCACAAACTTTGTCAATTTCGATTTTTGATTTGCTGCATTGTTCTTGTGGATGACACCTTTGGCAGCGAGTTTATCCAGCATCTTTACAGTCTTCTTCAACTCTGCTTCTGCATCTGCTTTGGCGGTTGTGCCTCGTACTTTTTTCAATGCCGTGCGCATTCTTGATTTTTCTGTGGTGTTACGAATCGCTCTTCGCTTTGATGCACGGGCCCGCTTTTCTGCTGATGGATGATTTGCCATACCAAAATCCTTACGCGTGAATGAAATTTCTTGCATCAATTTAGACAAAAAGCGTTTGAGAGTCAATTGTCTTTCTTCCACCCTTTGAGTATATTTACACACATTTTTTCCCGCCGTTGCATTCCCTATTTTATTTTTGTTGTTCCGGAGGATTGATGAAGATTGTTGTCTGCGTAAACCACGTACCTGATACCGAAACGAAAATCAAAGTCGGTCCCGACAATAAAACCATCGACAAGGCCGGCGTGAACTTCATGCTCAGCCCTTATGATGAGTTCGCCGTCGAAGAAGCGTTGCGTCTCAAGGAGAAACATTCCGGTGAGGTCACTGTTATGAGCCTCGGTGGTGACGTTCACAAAGAAACACTTCGCAAGGCTCTTGCGATGGGCGTTGAGAAAGCTGTTCTTCTTAAGGACGATAGTGTACGGGACTCCTTCGGAATCGCAAAAGCCCTCGCCGATGAAATCAAAACAATGGCTCCTGATATCGTTCTGTTTGGCAAGCAATCCATCGATTTCGATGACGCTCAGGTGGGCACGATGGTAGCGGAGATATTGGGATTTGCATCCGTTTCAGTTGTGGTAAAGCTGACTATTGAGAATGGAAAAGTAACGTGTGAACGCGAGATCGAAGGCGGACATGAAACCGTCGAATCAAAACTCCCGTGCGTCATCCAGGCGCAGCGCGGTTTGAATGAACCCCGGTATCCTTCCCTCAAGGGAATCATGTCAGCGAAAACCAAGCCCATCGTAGAAAAGCCGGCGGCCTCGGCAGAGATGAGGGTGGAGCCTGTCGCACTTCGCAAACCACAATCAAAAGCGGCAGGAAAAATTGTTGGTACGGACAAGTCCGCGGTAGCCGATTTGGTCCGCCTTCTGCATGAAGAAGCCAAAGTCATTTAAACCAAAAAGAAGAAGTGTCTATGAAAATACTTGCATTTGCAGAACAGCGGGATAACAGGTTTAGAAAATCATCGTTTGAGACAGTCCAGACGGGCAAGAAAATTGCCGATCAGTTGAATGCAGAATTCGTTGCGCTCGTGATAGGGAGCGGCGTCGGATCAATCGCCGGCGAGTTGGGACATTACGGAGCGAGCCGCGTTGTTATAGTCGATGATCCTTCCCTGACACAACATTCAAACTCAGCGTACGCAAAAGTGATCGCGGAGATTGCTAAGAAGGAAGCAGCTGGTATTATTTTTCTTCCGGCAAGTCAGATGGGAAAAGATATCGCACCGCGTATAGCTGTGAAACTTGATGCCGGGCTGGCATCTGATTGCATCGCTCTAAAGATTGAGAATGGCGACGTGATCGCAACGCGTCCTGTCTTTGCAGGTAAGGCGCTGCTGGATGTGAAGGTGAATACAGCGGTAAAGATGTTTACTCTGCGGCCCAACGTATTTACAGCCGTGGCTTCGGAAGGAGCTGCATCAGCGGAGAATGTATCTGTTGCCCTCACACCTGAAGACTTGGCGACAATGGTGAAAGAAGTTAAAGTCGCGACAGGCCGTCCGGATGTAACAGAGGCCGATATCATCGTCTCGGGAGGCCGCGGGTTGAAGGGGCCGGAGAACTGGCACCTGATTGAAAATCTTGCCGATGTATTGGGCGCGGCAGTCGGCGCTTCGCGTGCAGTCGTGGATGCAGGTTGGCGCCCGCATGATGAGCAAGTGGGGCAGACAGGAAAAACAGTTGCACCTACAATGTACATCGCATGCGGAGTTTCAGGCGCGGTGCAACATCTTGCGGGCATGTCGTCCTCGAAATGCATTGTCGCAATCAACAAGGACAAGGATGCGCCGATTTTTCAGGTCGCCGATTATGGAATTGTCGGTGATGTGTTTGAAGTGCTTCCGGAGTTGACTGCAGAATTGAAGAAGGCTCTGGGAAAGTAGCCGCGCTGAGCGAACGCTCATCTTGATTGTTACGCGGTTTTTCTCTATATCAAAATCAGAAACACTAATCCTGCAACGTCATGATGATCCAGTTGAGGGAGAAGAATAGTGGATAAGGTGCAAGTCGACATTCTCGGGCTTTCGACAAATCCGGCAAGCGGAGGCGCGTATGCGCTTATTCTTAAAGAAGTGCATGGCAACCGCCGGCTGCCGATTATCATCGGGGCATCGGAAGCTCAATCCATCGCGCTCGAAATGGAAGGCATTAAGCCGCCGCGGCCTCTTACACATGATCTGATGAAAAATATCATTGCAGCCTTCGGCGCCGAACTCAGCGACATCGTGATCGATGAGTTGCGGGATGGGACGTTTTACGCAAAACTCAACGTCGACAGCCAAACGATAGACTCACGGCCAAGCGATGCAATAGCGCTTGCAGTCCGGTATGGAGTTCAGATTTTTGTTGCGGCGACGGTTATGGATGAGGCAGCGTTTGTTCCGGAGGAGGAAGATGATGAGTCACTGCCCGCTTCTGCGTCTCAATCCAAATCCAAGGCATCTGCCCCACCGAAGATGACGCGGCTGGAACAGTTGAATCATCTGCTTAGAGAAGCTATCGAAAAGGAGAATTACGAGAAGGCCGCCTCGCTGCGGGATGAAATCCGTAAGCTGGAATTACGGGATTGATTGTTGCAACGCCGTTTAATGACTGCCCTACTGCACTAACTCCCTCATCTCCCTCACCGCTCTTTCCAATCCAACGAACACAGCCCGGCATATAACCGCGTGACCGATACTTATCTCGCTGATTTCTGAAATCGCGGTAATCGGTTTGACGTTAACGTAGTTCAGTCCGTGGCCGGCGTTCACCACCATGCCCAACTCTGAACCAAGCCGCGCTCCTGTTCTGACAATTTCGAGCAATGCGAACTGTTCCCGCTCTGTCCGTGCGTTCGCATATTCACCCGTATGGATTTCGATCATGTCGGCTCCGACCTCGGCGGCGGCATTAATCTGATCAGCAACCGGATCAACGAACAAGCTCACGTCGATTTCATGTTTGTGAAATTCTTCCACCACATCCCGTAAATAGTTCTTATGTGCCCGGATATCCAACCCTCCCTCCGTCGTCAGCTCCTGCCGCTTTTCCGGAACAAGCGTAACGAGTTCCGGCAATGTTTCAATTGCAATCCGGATAATTTCTTCGGTTGCCGCCATTTCAAGATCAAGTTTTGTTTTCACGGTTTCGCGCAGCAACCGTAGATCGCGGTCGTTGATATGACGCCGGTCCTCGCGCAAATGGCAGACAATTCCTTCCGCTCCGGCAAGTTCACAGATTGCGGCTCCGGTAACAGGATCCGGCTCGAGCCCTCCACGGGCTTCGCGCAGAGTTGCGATATGGTCAATGTTAATGGCTAAGCGCATAACGTCTTGTTGATTTATTAGGGTTCGGTTTTCTTTCGAATAACGTATTGCAAACGCTCCGGGGTTCGCCGAACAACCTGAATACCGGCAGGCGAAATGATTTCGGGCTCAATGAAGCCGCTGGTGTCTTCAAGAATCACGCGGTAATCCACGATCACACGAAAGCTGCTGGAGTTCACGTGCGCAAGCTGATCGATCCCGCCACGAACAAACACATCCAGCTTCGACGAACTGAGAATAATCTCGCGGTTCGGTGGTACAGAGACAAACTCAATCGGGATTCCGGGAAAATCTTTTTCTGCAAATTGTTGAACGTTGAGACGAAGACTTACCCGCTCCGGCGTAAACGCAAGAGACGAAATAGAATCATTCAACGAAACAACAGCGTCGATCGGATGTCGCACCTGATCGAATGTTTGTTGGGCGGTAGGCCATCTCTCAATTTGTCCAAGGATGCTTCGGGCACCACTTATGGTTACAGTTTCAGGCTGCATGGTTGCCCCGCCGACCTGACCATAGCCATCACGAAATGTCGCAGTGTACCGCGCCTCAACAGGAACACGCTTTGTCGCGAGTTCATCCAGAGTAATGTATACCGATTCCGGGCTCATCGAAATTGGTTGAATTCCCAGACGTCCGCCAAGTTGTTCCGAAAAATCCCTCAACGTCAAGACGGTAAGATACGATGGCATCGTATTCAGATCGATAATCAATTTGATATTAGAGTTCGCCGTCAGTTTTGCAAGTCGCCATCCATTATCGTTGAGTGTCAGTTTCACTTCACGCGGTAAGTTGCTGCTGATTGCTTTGCCGGGCGGGAGGCTTTGAATTACCAATGCTGCGGTGACATTAATCTGATACTGTTCACTTAAACTGACAAAGGACCATAGCAGGACAGCAAACAGCGTGGTTGCGATAATAATATGGATGTTTCGTTTCCTCATACATCCAATAAAATAAAAAACTCCATCAGTGTAAAACCGATGGAGTCACAGAGCGTGAGTAACTCGTTCAAGTACCGGTTCTTTTCTTCATCAACTCACCGATAAGTAATTCTTTGTTTGCCTTCGATATTTCTCTGCCGAATATATTCAGGCCGCCGGCTCCCCGTGCAACCGTGCGCAACTGAGGAACTGTCATTGCTTCCAACTGGGCGCGATACTCATCGTCGCCTTTGGCCGGGGCTGCAAACATATCGGGTGTTTCCGGAGTTTTCTGTGCGACTGCTTTCGGTTCTTCTTTCTTCGAGGGGGTAGCCGGAGCTTGGGGAGCGGGCTGGGCCTTTCTGAGAATTATCTCAATCTCTTCGGCTGGCCGCGGAATTACATGCGTCGTTATCAAGTGGCCAACACGCTGGGCCGCCGCCGAGGCTGCATCGACTGCCGCCTTTACGGCTGCAACTTCGCCGATACACTTCACTGTCACGAAGCCGTTCTTTATATATTCGGTATCAACAATGCGCACATTGGCAGTCTTCACCATAACATCGCCCGCTTCGATCGCACCGATGAGACCGAGTGTTTCAACCATGCCTAACGCGTATTCAAGCATTGTTCACCCAATGACTGAAACGCCAGTCTCTTGATTTGAGGCTGGCGCTAAATTGAACATTCGAATTATTTTGTTGCCGGGCGTTTCGGAAGAATCAATTCAACGTCGGCATGCGGACGCGGAATAACGTGGACCGAAACCAACTCACCCACACGTTGCGCTGCAGCTGCCCCGGCATCTGTCGCCGCCTTAACAGCACCAACATCGCCGCGGACCATTACGGTAACATATCCGCCGCCGATGACTTCTTTGCCAATAAGCGTAACACGCGCGGCTTTTACCATTGCATCGGCTGCTTCAATCGAACCGACGAGCCCTTTGGTTTCAACCATTCCAAGAGCATCTAAAGACAAATCAGCCATGAGGGATTCTCTCCTTGTGTAGATGGAAAATCGTTTGTTCCGAAGGACTCTCGACGAGTCGAGTCATCGACCTTCGGAGAAAGGTCAACGCGAAGCAGAAGCAATATAGAGAAGGCGGAGCATATTGTCAACCTTCTGCAACGAGTTGCTCCGGCAGATCACGCGTTGTTTTGGACCCGGCAAATGCGAATCTCGTTCGGATTGAAGGTGTCTGCCACAAGCCGAGGAGAATGCAAAGCACGGCCACTGCCCACGCAGTATTGGAGAGCGTGTAGCCAAGGGCGTACATCTTAGGCTCGAACCTGAAAACAATCTCGTGCGAACCCGCTGGAACAATCACCGAACGCACAATGTAATTCGTTTTGTAGATTTCCGTTTCAACACCGTCTACGTACGCCTGCCACCCGGCGGGATAATAGACTTCGCTCAACACAAGCAGCGAGGTGACCGGCGTTGTCGCCTTTATGGTTATCTCGCGTGATTTATATTCACTTACCGAAACAGATGCAGTGCTGTCGGGAACTCCGATGGATTGGCTTAGCTGTTTCTCGACGATCGCAGTCGTCGCGGAATTGAATTCGGTGGAATTTAGGGTTTGGAAAATCTCTGCCTCGCTGTTTGCAACAATTGCCTTTTTTACGAAAAAGGCGCGCGGTAGAAGCGCGGGATTTTCGTACGTCAACAGGCGCTTTGCTTCATCAGAATACGCGGTTTTAAATTTATCCTGCGGAAGCTGACCCGCGGCGACAAGATATTTCACGTTGAGCATATTCACGACATTCATATTCAGCGGGAAGTTCGGATCGGGACCGTGGTAGAGGCATGAATCCACCATCGTCTGGTAGATCTTCAGCTTCGCTGGACTATATCCGCCAACAGACTGCAGTCCGTGATATTGGAAAGACGTTTCCTGATACAGTTCCCCAACCGGAAAAATTCTAAACAGTCCCTTCTGCTGTTTCAGATAGTTGACCGTTGCATCGGGCACGAAATTTTGTTCAAGCTGCGTTTGAGGTTTCGGGTCAATGTATTTTGTGTCGATAATGAAAAGGTCGATCAAAAGAATCCCCAGAATAATGCCGCTGAATGCCGCCATCTTTATTGAATTGTTGACGTACAGAATAATCGCTCCGATTATCGTAGCAGTTATCAGGAAAAATTTTATATAGTCTTTCAAGAGAAGATCAAACCGGATTCTCGTGAACTCTGCAATCACTTTAGGATCGTAATTCTCCCCTTCTTTCGTAAAGGTAAATCCAAACATTTCCAGAAGCGATGACTTCATGATCAAGAGAAGAACAAGAATCCCCCCGATTACGCCAAGTGTGTAGTACAATCCTTTTTTGAATTTCTCCCGATTAAATTCTTTTCCCATCCCATCCAACAAATAGTCGAGACCGAATGCCCCGAGAACAGCAAAACAGAAAGGCAGCAAATGGAGAATTATCGACGGAGCCCGGAACTTATTGAAGAACGGAAGGGTATTGAAGAAGAATTCATAAAAGATTCCAAAATGCTTTCCGAATGAAAACAGCAGCACTACCACAGAAAGAATTGCGAAGAAGATTGTTTTCGCATTTCGTTTGTAGACGAGAGCAACAACCCCGAAGAATAACGGCACCATTCCAAAGTACACCGTTGCGGTGTTAAACGGCATCGTTCCCCAATACAACGGAAGCATTTGCATCTGCCCCTGCCAATTGTAGACATACTGGCTTGAGAATCCAAAAAATGAAGGAACAAATAGCGTCAGCATCTCAGCCGGATTGAACGACCAGTTCGTTGCATATTCCCATGTCAAACCCCCCTTCGCGCCCGTCGTTCCTCCGCCACGGATTGAGTATTGAGCGTACTCATACACCGAGAGATAAATGTACGATGAAATACAAACGCCAATCACCACCGTCCCCGCAAACAACAAGGTCTTCACGGGAATCAATCGCTTGTTATCTTTGAAGTCTCTTGCAATATGATACAGCAAATATAATCCGACGACAATAAGAACGTAATAAACAATCTGCATGTGGTTTGTAAGAAGCAGCGTCCCGATTCCGGCAGAGAGAAGACCGAAGCTCAATACATCTCTTCTCTCAAACAGAAGATGGGTAAGCAGAAAAACGAGCGGCAAATAACTCAGCGCCATCAGCTTCGAGCCATGCCCCTCTGCCGCCAGGCCGATGGCGTACGGGCTGAGCATAAACGTGATTGCGCCCAACAAAGCGGCAATACGCGAAAGTTTCCACACCCGCAGCAATAGAAATGTAAACAGTCCGCAGAAAAAATAATGCACAGGAAACCAGCTCCACGTTCCATTCAAATAGAAAAACTTCAGAACTGTAACGGCAATCCTCTGCAAGTAGCTTACATCATGCGGAAGATAATGCACATTCCCGAACGTTGGCATGCCGCTAAAGAAATTCGGCATCCAGACTACGTCCACCCCCTCATTGTTTTTGATATCATCGCCGACCTTTGCCCACGTTACCGCGTTTGCCGTGTCCCTGTCGGTTGCAAACGTGCCATCCTCAAATACTATTCCCCGGAACAGGACAAGAGTTATCAGATACAGGAAGCCGATACAGAGCAAGTCTTGTTTTAGGGGAGAAAGAGATGAGAAAAGCGAATCTTGTTTTTGAACGCGGAACGAAGATGGTTTTTTATTCTTTGCCATATCTATTTTTATGGGAATTGTGCAGCGACAGAATTATTGAAGGATGTTACAAAGTGTTACGATTGAAGAATGGACAGCAGCTTGTTGGAAAAATGTTCGCGGTCAAAATCCTGAAAGCGTGTCCGGGCCTGCAATTGCATTCGGGAAAGAAGCGCGGTGTCCGAAATAAGATCGATGGAACGGTCAACAAGCTCGTCGATACTGTTGCAAAGATAGCCCGAATCGCCGTCAGATACAATTTCTTTTTGCCCGCCACGGTTGATGACAATGGGAACACATCGGGCCGACATTGCTTCAAGAGTCGACATGCCGAAATGTTCCGCTCGCTGTGGAGCCCGGGTTTCATCAACGCCGAAGCCGGCTGCATGCCAGAAGATTGTGGCTTCATTGTAGTGGCGCTTCAAATCTTCATACGGCGTATTGATATCAAAGTAGATGGGAAGTCCCTTAGCTGATGTGCGCAGATCATCGAGGTATGCTTGCGATGCCGCATCCGATCCGCAACTCCCAACAAGCCTGTACTGCCACGTTGTGTTGGGCAGGCGGCTGTAGAATTGTTTGAATGCTGCGATCAGCACATCGTAACGTTTGTCGTTATACAACCCTTTGAAAAATCTCCCCACACTCAGGATGACGCGTTCCTTTGGTGTGCCTTCGATCAGAAAATCATCGATCGCGGGCTCGAGGACAGTTGAAGGTATTCCGTGAATCTGTTCGAGGGAGTCGTGAACAAATTTCGAGTAAACGATGACCGCCTGCGTCTCGCGTAGTTTTCTTAAGAGAAGAAACCGATGGACGTCTTTCGCGGCTTCTTTTAGCTCGCCCCTTAAGGACCTCCCGATCATTGTGAAAACGGTTATGCGGCCGTAAGGGACTTGAAGAATTGCGTACGTCTGCCGGGCGTGGGAATTGAAGAAGCGATAGTTCGTCATGTACAGGCAGAACTCAAAATCCCGCGACATCAATTCCGCTTTCCGCCTCAACTCCGCGATATCGCCATCGACAAACCTCACGTTCACGCCGTCGATATTTACGCCGAAATAACGCGCAACGGCATCCTTGTCGAAGGATGCCGTTTGTGTAACAATCGTTACGTCGTAGAGCCGGGAGTGAAGCATTGCTTCGATGCAACAGAGAAGGTACTTCTCTCCGCCCCCGCGGCTTAACCAGTATTCTGAATAAACGAGTACGCGTCTCTTGGTGGACATTACCTATTTTATCAAGATCAGCTTCTTTGTTTGTGTCGAGCTTCCAGCGTTGAGAGTATAGTAGTAGATGCCACTTGCGAGTTCTGTTGGTGAGAAGCTCGTCTCATAAGTTCCTGCATGTAACTCCTCATTCACCAGCGTTGCAACTTCTTTTCCCAATATATCATATACGCGAAGAGAAACAAACCCTCCCTCCGGAATCCTAAAACCTATTCTTGTACTCGGGTTGAACGGGTTTGGATAGTTCTGGAAGAGTTCGAAATCCGTGGGTTGCAACAACCCTTGCTCTCGCAGATCTGTCACGGTTGTATCTTTATATCTCACTATCAAACCCGTGTAGCCTACTCCATAGCCGTAAATCTGATTTGGAAAACTCGCGGCTTGAATACCACGCCCGGCAAGTTGCGCGACTTGTGCCCAGGTCTTTCCTCCGTCGCGCGTTTCATACGTCGCTCCACCGAACACAAAACCGTGGCGAGCGTCTAACCACACTATTTGTTTAAGGAGACGAATAGATGCTGCAAGAGCAACTTGCCAGCTCGAATCGCTGAACGTTTTCTTGTACAAGTATTGTGACGTCACCAGCCAGATCATCTCTTGTTCCTTGCTCACGTAAACATCTTGTTGATCAGCGGACAGGCCTTGCTGGAAAAGCCAAGTTGTACCTCCATTTGTTGTCCTGTAGATGTCGTGCGAACTGACAGCGTACCCATTGACCGAGTCGGCAAAGTGAATTCCTCCAAGAATATCTCCTGCACTTAGCTGACGAAACCATGTCTCGCCACCGTCAGTTGTTTTCAGGATTCCCGTGTACAAGGCTAACCCCCAACCCATTTGCCTATTGAGAAAGAAAAACTTGGTTATGAAATAAGTCGTGTCAATCCCTGAAACAGATTTACGCGACCAAGTTATACCTCCATCGGTAGTTTTGTAGATATGCAGTCTATCCGCCCCAACGAAGCCAGTCAATGTATCGAGAAAGATCATAGACCTCGGGAAGTAAGCGCCGAAGTTCCCCTGCCTTTCCCAATTCAATCCGCCGTTTGAGGTTTTACGCAATGTGCTCCTGCTACCCAATGTCCATCCAATTCTCTTGTCGGGAAATGATACATGAGTAAAGTCATCGTTGAGAATCAAGGGTTGCCACAACAGCCCTTGGTCGGTGGTCTTGAAAATAGTAATGTGCGGTCCGACGAGATAGCCAATGTTATTTGAGAAAGCTAAACCACTTCCTTCCACAGACACTAGTTGGCTTTGCCATGTTCGTCCACCATCAGAGGTTCCATAGAGTCCTGCATCGGCTATTGCAAATCCTCTTAGTGAATCAGCAAAAGCGATGTCATTTATTGAGCTAGAGAGTCGCTGTAGATCTTGCCATGATGCTCCTCCGTTGGTTGTATAAACCATTTTGCCTGCGAAGCCACCAGCTACAGCTCTCATCTTATCCAGCGCTTTTATTGCGAAGATACCGTAGAGATCTCCCCCTTGTTGAACTTCCCAATCAGCTCCGGCATTTGTCGTCTTAAGGATCTTTCCTTGGTCGGCACAAACGTAACCGAATGTCGAATCAAGAAAATCAACGGACCAAAAGGATGTGTTTCCCAAAACGGTTTGTTGATTGACCCAACTTACTCCTGCGTCGGTGGTTTTCATAAGTGCACCACTCGAACCGACAAGCCATCCGACCTTTGAGCTGATCATTTGGATGTTCCATAAATAGCCTCCCCTACCGCTTTGAACACCAGTCCACGATTTGCCGGAATCTGTTGAGCGAATAATCCTCCCGCTATCCCCACAAGCAATAACTGTTTTGCCATCAATACTCTCAACGCCAAGCAAAGCGCTTGTCAACCCTGTCTCAACTTGAAACCAATTCGCACCTCCATTCGTCGTTCGTATAAGTGTCCCATAGTCGCCAACGGCCCAACCGGTATCTGGTCTTACAAAATCAATTCCGAAATAATTGACGCGTGGAAGATTGGGATTTAATTCGATCCATTGCGCAGAGGCGGGGGTAAACGTCAGCAGGGTAAAGAAATTAATGAACACGAAAGTTTTCTTCATCTCTATCTCCGTTAGAACGCAACTGCATACCCAGAAAACAAAAGGAATCAAGCGAACAAGAACAGATAAAGGTCAGGAACAATACAAAATCAAATTAAGCTTTGAGGTTGTCCAGTGGTGTGCGCCCGCATCTCTACGAGATCGTTGATCGTTGGACAGCGTTGTTTGATTTCTTCTGGTGGGGCAATGTACTACAACGGTAAAGGGTTGTCAAGTTAATTCTAAAAGTTCATCACAATACTCAAAAGAATGGATGCGCGTGTCATTAGATATCCAATCGTGAACGAAGTGTGATTCCAAAACTTTTTTCTTATATTTCCTCTGTAAAAACTTTGCTTTAAGCTCCTATTTTTCCTCACCTTTTTGAGAGCAACACGTGGAAACGGAAGAGAAAGTCCCGGCAACTGAGGCAAACGGCTCAGCACATTCCGAAGAGAGCCAGCGGATGCTTGATTCGCTGGAGTTCTTCTTCGAATACATGTTAAAAAATAAGCAATCGGAGCAAGCCCCTGCGGTTTTGAATCGGCTGATCGACCGTTTGCGCGGAACAGGCGTGCAGATACCATCTACTGTCAGCACGCCGTATATCAATACAATACCGCCGGAAGAAGAGCCGCCATATCCGGGCGACCGCGATCTCGAGCGCCGAATCAAAAGCTACATCCGATGGAACGCGATGGCAATGGTGGTGAAAGCAAACAGGCTGCATAGCGGACTCGGCGGCCACATCTCTACCTATGCATCCAGCGCGACTTTGTACGAAGTGGGATTCAATCACTTCTTCCGCGGTGCAGGCGAAGGCGACAGGCCGGCGGACATGGTGTTCATACAGGGGCACGCCTCGCCGGGAATTTATGCGCGGGCTTTTCTTGAACGACGCTTCGACGCAAAACATCTTCACAACTTCCGGCAGGACCTATGCGAGGGGGGCGGGATTTCTTCCTATCCCCATCCGTATTTAATGCCGGAGTTCTGGCAGTTCCCGACAGTTTCAATGGGGCTAGGCCCGATCAACTCTATTTATCAGGCACGCTTCAACCGGTATTTGAAAGCCCGCGGATTTATCAAGAACGAAGAGCCGAAAGTCTGGGCATTCATTGGCGACGGTGAAAGCGATGAACCGGAAAGTCTGGGCGCGCTTACGCTTGCTTCGCGTGAGGGGCTCGACAATCTCGTCTGGGTGGTGAACTGCAATCTTCAACGGCTCGATGGCCCGGTGCGCGGAAACGGAAAGATTATTCAGGAGTTGGAGGCGGCGTTCCGCGGTGCCGGCTGGAACGTCATCAAAGTAATCTGGGGATCGGATTGGGATCCTTTGCTGAAGGCGGATAAAAACGGAATGCTTGTAAAGCGGATGGAAGAAGTAATTGATGGCGAATATCAGAAGTACACTGTCGAGCCGGGAAGCTTCACACGAAAACATTTCTTCGGAAAATATCCTGAGTTGCTCGAGCTTGTGAACCATCTCTCCGATGAGCAGATTACAAAAATGAAACGTGGCGGCCACGATCCGCAAAAAGTATACGCAGCGTATCATGCGGCGATGAACCATAAAGGCAGGCCGACCGTTATCCTTGCGAAAACTGTCAAAGGCTACGGCCTCGGTGAGGCAGGTGAAGGCCGCAACGTTACTCATCAACAGAAAAAGCTAAACGAAAAAGAGCTGCGCGAATTCCGCCAGCGTTTTACAATTCCCATCGGTGACGAAGAAGTTGTTGAGACGCCATTTTATCGTCCGGTGGAAGACAGTCCGGAGACAAAGTACCTTCTCGCCCGAAGGAAAGAGCTCGGCGGATTTATTCCTGCCCGGCGCGAAAACGCTCCGCCCCTCGAAGTTCCATCGCTCGGGGACTTTGCGGACTTTCTGAAGGGCTCCGAACGGTTCGAGGTTTCCACAACAATGGCGTTCGTACGCTTGCTTGGCTCTCTTCTTCGCAACAAGAAAATCGGGCACAACGTTGTTCCGATCATTCCCGATGAAGCGCGCACATTCGGCATGGACCCTCTGTTTCGCGAAGTGGGAATCTACTCGCACAAGGGACAACTGTATGAGCCCGTCGATCGCAGCACGCTCCTCTATTATCATGAGACAAAAGACGGACAGATTTTAGAAGAAGGAATTACAGAAGCGGGATCGATGGCATCGTTCACAGCGGCAGCAACAACGTATGCCTCGCATGGCGTGAACATGATTCCGTTTTACATTTACTATTCGATGTTCGGCTTTCAACGCATCGGCGATCAGGTTTGGGCTGCGGCAGATATGATGGCAAAGGGATTTCTCTGCGGAGCAACCGCTGGACGCACCACGCTGAACGGCGAAGGGTTGCAGCACGAAGACGGGCACAGCCATCTTCTCGCGAGCACCGTTCCGAACCTGGTCTGTTACGATCCGGCATTCGCGTATGAAATTGCCGTCATCGTGTGGGATGGGTTGCGCCGGATGTATGGCGAGAATGAAAAAATATTCTACTACCTGACTTTGTACAACGATAACTACGCGATGCCGCCGATGCCGCTTGGTGCGGAACAGGGAATCGTGAACGGATTATACAAGTTCAAGCCCGGCGCGGCAAAGATGAAACACAAAGCGCATATCTTCGGCAGCGGGCCCATCGTACGAGAAGCTCTGCGTGCACAGGAAATTCTTGCCGACAAGTACGACGTTTCCGCCGATGTATGGAGCGCCACCAGCTACAAGCGTCTGCGCAACGAAGCGTTGAATGCAAAGCGCTGGAACATGATGCACCCGACTGCTCCACCGAGAAAATCATATCTCGAACATCTTCTGGAAAAAGAACATGGCGTTTTTGTCGCAGCATCGGATTACATGAAGATCATTCCCGACCAAATTGCACCGTGGGTGCCGGGCGGATTGATGAGTCTCGGTACAGATGGGTTTGGCAGAAGCGACACGAGGAAACAACTGCGCCGGTTCTTTGAAGTGGATGCTGAATCAATTGTCATCGCTACGCTGTATCAGCTTTCTCAAAAAGGAACAGTTGCGAAAAAGATTGTCGAGAAAGCGATCAAAGATCTGGGCGTGAATCCGGAGAAGGCGTTTCCAATTGTTGTGTAGCTGAGACACATTTCGTTGCAATCAAGGATACCTCATCCCCTGCCCCTTCTCCTGGGAGGAGAAGGGGATCGAGCCCGGATTTTTTTTAACAATGCCCCTCTCCTTTTTAGGAGAGGGGTTGGGGTGAGGTCATTCAGTGCATATCAAACTAGTTCGAGTTAATCACTCAACTTCTGAAGAGAAATGAA